>CAYTFW010000094.1:0-3605 GCA_964437145.1 uncultured Rhizobiaceae bacterium | reverse complement strand
TTGCGCGCCGCCCACACCGTCAGGCGGTGCTCGACATACTGCCAGCCTTTGCTGCCGAAGCCGCCGCCGACATCGCCCGCGATCACCCGCATGTCGCCCTCCGGCACGCGGAAGATCGACTGCGCCAGCATGTTGCGCACGCGGTGGGGGTATTGCACGTCGGCGTAGAGAACCAGGCGGTTCTCCTGAGCGTCGAAATTGCCGATGGCGCCGCGCGGCTCCATGTACTGCGCATGCACGCGGGTCACGACATAGCGCCGGCGGATGGTCTTCGCCGCCTTGGCGAAGGCCGCGTCGGTCGCCGCCTTGTTGCCGCGCTCCATGATGTGCGAGACGTTGTCGGGGCATTCGTCGTAGACCGGCGGCGCGCCCGGCTGGGTGGTCGTGCCGGTGTCGGTCGACGACGGCAGGGGCTCGTAGTCGACCTCGACCAGCTCGGCCGCGTCTTTCGCCTGCGCCAAGGTGTCGGCGATCACCATCGCCACCGGATCGCCGACATAGCGCACGCGATCGACGCACAGCGCCGGGCGCGGCGGCGCGAACATCGGCGAGCCGTCGGCCTTCTTGCGCGGCATGTTGACCTTGGGCACGCCGAGATTGTCGGCGGCGTAGTCGGCGCCGGTGAAGATGGCGACGACGCCGGGCGACTTGCGCGCCGCGCTTGTGTCGACCAAGCGGATCTTGGCGTGCGCGTGCGGCGAGCGCACCAGCACGGTGTAGGCTTGGCCCGGCAGATTGACGTCGTGGATGTAGCGGCCCTCGCCGCGCAGCAGCCTGGGGTCCTCGAAACGCAGGACGGGTTGTCCGATACCGTACTTCGCCATGACGCGTAATCTCCCGATTTCAATCCGACCTTAGCGCACCGCGTGCGCCAAAGGCTTCCACTTCGCCATGTCGGCCATGACGCGCGCCCGGAAGGCCTCGGGGCCGTCCGCCAGCACATCGTTGCCGAGCTCCTCCAGCTTGCCCTTGACGTCGGGCCGCGCGGCCACCTGCTGGATGGCCGCGACGAGCTTGTCGCTGATCGGCCGCGGCAGGCCGGCCGGCGCGGCGAAGCCGAGCCAGGACACCACGTCGAAACCGGGCACCGTCTCCGACACCGCCGGCACGTCGGGCTCGAAGCGCGAGCGCTCCTTCGAGGTCACCGCCAGGCTGCGCAGCTTGCCCGCTCGCACCAATTGGGTGCTGAGGGTGAGCGTCGAGACATGCAGGTCGAGCTGGCCGTTGGTCAGGTCGGCCAGCGGCTGGGCCATGCCGCCACGATAGGGCACGTGCACGATGTCGATGCCGATCTGCGCGCGCAGCAGCTCCATCGCCATGTGCAGGGTCGAGCCGATGCCGGAGGAACCGTAGCTCAGCTTGCCCGGCCGTTGCCTGGCCTCGTCGACGAAGTCCTTGAAGGCCTTGAAGCGCGATTCGGCGATGACCACGAAATTGAACGGGAAGCGCGTAACGATCGACAGGAAGTCGAAATCCTTGTCCAGCTTGTAGGACAGCTCCGGATCGGTCGCCGAGACCACGGCCTGTCCGCCGGTCATCATGTAGAGGGTGTAGCCGTCGGGCGGCAGCTTGGCGACCTGCGCCGCCGCCAGCCGCTCGGCGGCGCCCGGCTTGGGATCGACGATCATCGTCGCGCCCAGCGCCTCGCCCAGCGCCGGCGCCATGTGGCGCGCGATGGTGTCGGGGTTCGAGCCGGCGGCGTAGCCGTGCACGATGCGGATCGGCTGCGACGGCCAGGCCTGCGCTTTTGCGCCGCTCGCGAATGCCGAAACGGCTGGCGTCGCCAGCACGAAGGTGCGTCGCTTGAGTGTCACGTCTCTCTCCCGATCGACCGCTTTCCGGCGGCTTTCTTGGAGGATCGTGGCGGGATGAGCGGACCGTGTAAACGAATGCCGCCGACGGACCGGTGACTATCCCGGCCGCCGCGCGGGCGTGTGCGCCGGGCCCTTGAGCTCGATCTGGTTGCCTTCGGGGTCGTTGAAGTAGATCGAGGGTCCATCGCCCTCGGCGCCGTAGCGGTCGACCGCCTCGCCGGGTTCGATGCCGTAGGGCTTCAGCCGCGCGGCGATGTCCTTCGGATCGAACGGATCGACCCGGAAGCACAGGTGATCCATGTTCTTGCCGGTGCGTGGCTGGTCGTTGGCGATCAGATCGAGCAGGCAATCGCCGGCACGCAGCTGCACCAGGCTGATGCGATCCAGGCGGCGCTCGACCTTGCAGCCCAGCGTCCGCTCGTAGAATGCGACCATCGCCGGAAGGTCGTGCACGCGCAACACGACGTGATCGATACGGCGGATCTCGAAGGACATCGGCGCCTCCTCGTGGCGGGGTCCACTCTCGCACGCCTTTTTGGCGCCGTATTGCCGTTCCTTGAATCGATTGTCCGGACACTGGGGAGTGACCGCTGCTCGCGCTGCGCGCCATCGTCTTGCTGTGCATCGCCGCCCTGGCGCTTGGCGCCGTGGCGCTGGCGGGCATTGTCGCGCGCGGTGAGTGGGAGCCGGCGGTCTACAATCCCAGGCCGCTGGCCGACGATTTCGTCCTACCGATGCCCTGCGGCGGCGCGATGGCGTTCCGCCGCGTCGAGGTGCCGCGGGCAGATCCCCGGCGACATCGCGGCCTGGTGGTGCTGGGCGGCGACGACCCGCGCCACGCCGTCTCCGAAGGCAGCCGCGAGGAGCCGATCGAAGGTGCCTTTACCGACGGCGGCGATCCCCGGCGGCGCTATTTCTACCTGGCGAAGTACGAGACCACACGATTGCAGTTGGCGGCGCTGCGCGATGACTGCCTCGCGCCCCGACGCGAGCGTCTGCTGCCGGCCACAGGCGTGGGCTGGTTCGACGCGGTGCAGGCCGGCCATCTCTATTCCGAGTGGCTGATGCGGCACGCGCCGCATCGCCTGCCACGGGAGGCCAACGCCATCGGCTATCTGCGCCTGCCGACGGAAGCCGAGTGGGAATTCGCCGCGAGGGGCGGCCTGGAAGTCTCGCCGAAGGAGTTCGCCGATCGCGCCTTCCCGATGCCGGGCGGCATCGAGCAATACGTCTGGTTCCGCAGCACGCGCTCCTCCAACAGCGAGCTGCAGATTGCGGGCGTACTGAAGCCCAATCCGCTGGGCCTGCACGACATGCTGGGCAACGCCGACGAGGTCGTGCTCGAGCCCTTCCGTGTCGTGCGCCAGTCGCAGGCGCGCGGTCAGGCCGGCGGCTACACCATTCGCGGCGGCAGCTATCAGACGGCGGAACCCGATATCCGCTCGTCCTATCGCCAGGAGCTCTCGCCCTTCGACGAGAAGGGCGCGCGCCGCGCGCCGACCGTCGGATTCAGGCTGGCCCTGGTGACGTCGGTGCTGTCCTCGCCGGCGCGCTACGACGAGCTGCGGCGCATGCCGCCGTTGCCGCTGCCACCCTCGACGGCGATCTCCACGCCGCCGCCGCGCGAGAATCAGCGGCGATGATTTTCTTCCTTCTCCCCGCGAAGGCGGGGAGAAGGTGCCCGAAGGGCGGATGAGGGGCTTCGCGGAGTCTCAACGGCGACAGCATTGGTCGTGGCACGAGGAAGCCCCTCATCCGCCTCGCTAACGCTCGGCACCTTCTCCCCGCCTT
>CAYTFW010000093.1:24422-24926 GCA_964437145.1 uncultured Rhizobiaceae bacterium | reverse complement strand
GCGGCCCACCGTCGGCGGCGCGATCGAGGCGATCGTGGCGTCCTTCTCGCGGCTCAGCCCGCGGCCGCCGTCGGGCAGCTTCAGCGCGCTCAGATGCACGGTGCCGCCGATCTCCAGGCCGGTGAGGTCGACCTCGAAGAATTGCGGGATCTGGTCGGCGCGGGTGCGCACGGCGATCTCGTGCAGGATGATGTTGAGCACGCCGCCGCGCTTGATGCCGGGCGAGGCGCCTTCATTCTTGAAGTGCACCGGCACCTGCACGGTGATCACCGAGTTGACGCCGACGCGCAGGAAGTCGAAGTGGATCGGCCGGTCAGTCACCGGGTCGAGCTGCACGTCGCGCGGCAGCACGTCGTACTTGGTGCCGTCGACCTCGACCAGGATGCGGTGGTTGAAGAAGCCCTCGGCGTGCATGACACGCTCGAGCTGCTTGGGCTCCACCGAGATAGGCATGGGGGGTTGCTTGTCGCCGTAGATCACGGCCGGAATGAAACCCTCGCGACG
>CAYTFW010000093.1:0-24412 GCA_964437145.1 uncultured Rhizobiaceae bacterium | reverse complement strand
ACGCGAGGCCCGGGCGCCCCCCTTACCGGCCCGGTCCCGCTTCTTCGCGGGGATGGTCAGCATGTCGGACATTGTCCGCGTTCTCCATTTGGAACAAAGTCACCCAACGGGACTGCCCCGGCGGGCCTTTCGCGGACCGGCCTCCAGGGGTGCCGCGTCCGCCAAAAGTACGTGGCCGCCGGACGGGTGCCCGGCGGCGGTGCGTGCTTCAACACCATTGGCCGCGGCCAGTCAACGACAGTCGTCAACGGCCGGTTTGGTTGACTCGGGGCTAGCTTGCCCGTATAGCCATCCGCCGTATGCGACCGCCCGCGTAGCACCGCCGGCGGTCGTCGTTTTTCGCAACGAAATCCGTTGCTTAGGGAGTCTTCACCGTGAAACGTACCTACCAGCCCAGCAAACTGGTGCGTAAGCGCCGTCACGGCTTCCGCAGCCGGATGGCGACGGTCGGCGGCCGCAAGGTGCTGTCCAACCGCCGGTCCAAGGGCCGCGCGCGTCTGTCGGCCTAGTCCGGCCGCGCCGCGAGCAATCCGCGCACCGGCCGCCCGATGACGGCCGCTCCCACCCCCACTCCGGGCCCCATCGCCCGCCTGCCGGCGCGGCGCGATTTCCTGCGCGTGCAGGCCGCCGGCCTCAAGCAGGTCACGCCCGGCTTCATCCTGCAGGCGGCGCCGCTGCCCGAGGGCATCGCCGGCCAGCGCGCGCCCCGCGTCGGCTTCACCGCCAGCAAGAAGATCGGCAACGCCGTGGCCCGCAACCGCGCCCGACGTCGTTTGCGCGCGCTGGCGCGCGAGGTGCTGGTGCCGCTCGCCGCGCCGGGCTTCGACTTCGTGCTGATCGGCCGCCAGGGCACGCTCGACCGCGACTACGCCGTCATGGCGCGCGATCTGAAGGGCGCGCTGCGCAGGCTGCGGGAGAAGGCCGCATGATCGGCCGCGGTGCCACGCTGCTGCTGATCGGCCTGGTGCGGCTGTACCAGGCCACTCTCGCCTACTTCTTCCGTGGCGCCTGCCGCTTCGAGCCGAGCTGCTCGCGCTACGCCGTCGAGGCGCTGGCGACCCATGGCGCGGCGCGCGGCGGTGTGATGGCCCTGCGGCGGCTGTGTCGTTGCCATCCCTGGGGCGGTGCGGGATACGACCCCGTGCCGGCGGCGCCCAAGCCGCTCGCTTCGAGCTTCTCGCGCATCCCCCGCGCGATCGATTTCTGACGGTCGAGTCCGATGGATCAAAAGAACCTCATCATCGCCATCGCCCTTTCGGTCTTGATCATCCTGGGCTGGCAATTCCTCGTGGCGCCCTCGCCCGAGCAGATTCGCCGGGAACAGCAGGCCAAGCAGGAGCAGATCGACCGCGAGCGCAGGGCACAGCCCGCGCCGGGTTCGACGCCGCCGGTGGCGGGCGCGACACCGCAGGCTCCCGGCGCGCCGGCGCCCACGCCGACGACGGCACCGACCGGGTATCTCGATCGCCCCGCGGCGCTGGCGCGTTCGCCCCGCGTGACCTTCCGCACACCCGAGCTCGAAGGCTCGATCGCGCTCAAAGGCGGCCGCATCGACGACGTGCGACTGGTCAAGCATCGCGTCAGCATCGACACCAAGAGCGGCATAGTGTCGGTGCTGTCGCCCGAAGGCGCGATCGACGCCTATTACGCCGAGTTCGGCTGGGCGCTGAAGCCCGGCGGCGCGTCGAAGGTGCCGGGTCCCGACACGCTGTGGACCGCCGACCGCGACAAGCTCGAGCCGGGCCAGCCGGTCACGCTGTCCTGGGACAACGGCGAGGGCCTGATCTTCCGCCAGAAGATCGAGCTCGATCGCAACTTCATGTTTACGATCACCCAATCGATCGAGAACAAGAGCGCCGCCGCTGTCGATCTCGCGCCCTACGGCCTGGTGACGCGCCACGGCGAGCCCAAGACCGAGGGCATCTACCTGCTGCACGAGGGCCCCTATGGCGTCTTCGACGGCAAGCTCAAGGAATTCGACTGGAGCGATTTCAAGGACGGCAAGAACCAGCAGAACCTGCCGACCACCGGCGGCTGGCTGGGCTTCACCGACAAATACTGGATGGCCGCCCTGATCCCCGACCAGAAGGACAAGGTCACCGGGCGCATCTTCAAGGTCAACGATCCGGTGCTGAAGCGCTACCAGGCCGATTTCACCGCGCCGCTGCTGGCGATCAATCCCGGCGAGCGCAAGGAAGCCACGGCTCGGCTCTTCGCCGGCGCAAAGATCGTGCACACGATCAACGAATACACCGAGGCGCTCGGCATCGCGCGCTTCGACCTGTCGATCGACTGGGGCTGGTTCTGGTTCTTCACCAAGCCGCTGTTCTGGCTGCTCGACAAGATCTTCGGCTTCATCGGCAATTTCGGCGTCGCCATCATGGTGCTGACGGTGATCGTCAAGCTGCTGTTCTTCCCGCTCGCCAACAAGTCCTACGAGTCGATGACCAAGATGAAGAAGCTGCAGCCGGAGATGGAGAAGCTCCGGGCGCGCTTCGGCGAAGACAAGATGAAGATGAACCAGGAGCTCATGGCGCTCTACAAGCGGGAGAAGGTCAATCCCGCGGCGGGCTGCGTGCCCGTGCTGCTGCAGATCCCCGTGTTCTTCGCGCTCTACAAGGTGCTCTACACCACCATCGAGATGCGCCATCAGCCGTTCTTCGGCTGGATCAAGGACCTCGCCGCGCCCGACCCGCTCACCCTGCTCAAGGGTTTCGGCCTGTTCAGCTGGCAGGTGCCGGAGATCCTCAGCATCTTCGACATCGGCATCTGGCCGATCATCATGGGCATCACGATGTACGTGCAGCAGATGCTCAACCCGCAGCCGGCCGACCCGGTGCAGGCACGCATCTTCCAGTTCCTGCCCATCATGTTCACCTTCATGCTGGCGCCCTTCGCCGCCGGCCTGGTGATCTACTGGGCGTGGAACAACCTGCTGTCGATGGCGCAGCAATACGTGATCATGCGCAAGCTCGGCGTGCCGATCACCTTCGGCGCCAAGATGCCGGCCCCGGCCAGCGGCAAGCCGCCGGACAAGCGATAGAGCTGCCACCCCGCGCCGCCGCCCGAGTCGCACCGGGCGGTTGCCTGTATGGCTTGAATTTAATTGCGAATGATTATCAATTGCATTAACCTCCTAGATGCGTTGTTGAGCATCGGGAGGCCGCCGCCATGTCCCATGAATGCCCGGTCGAGGCGCGTAGCGTCGAAGACCTGCGACGGGCGGAGCGGTTCGTGGTCTGGGCGCTGCGCGAGTGGCGCCTGCGCCGAGCCGCCGGCGAGGCGCGGCCGCGCACGCTCAGTCACGGCTTCCATCACGCCGATATCGGCGACGGGCTGACGCCGTTCTGCGACTTCATGGAGGCGTTGGTCGCCAGCACGCGCCGTCCGCTCGACGTGCGTTGCATGAACTGCCCTTATGTCAGCCCGGACGAGGATCGCGTGCTCGACGCCGCCGCGGCGGCGCAGCGTGATCGCGACGAGATCGCCTGTGCGCTGCTGATGGATGCGCTGCCGCGCGCCGCGGCGCGCATTGCCATCGGCCCCCTCGCCGCCTTCGCGCACAAGATGGCGGAGGCCGGCCTCGTGTTGCCGCGCGGGCCCGCGCTTGCCAGCGACCGTATCTCGATCTGCCGCTCGACCAATCCGGGTATCGCGTTGATGCAGTAGCCATCGTCGCGCGGCGGCTTGAGAAAGCGGCGGGCTTCGCTTGATTTCGTCATGACATCCCTTACCTGAGGATGACGGAACGCGTTGCTTGCGAGAGATTCATGATCGATGCGAAGCGGCTGATCGAGCAGCTACTCTCGGGAGCGCAGGGAGGCCAGTCCCAGGAAGGCGCTTCCGCTGCGCCTCGCGGACACGCGGCGAACCAAGCGCATGGCGGGTTGGCCGAGCGCGTGACCGGCGCCTTGGGTTCCGTCGGCGACTATGCCAGGCGCAATCCGCTGCTCGCCGGCACGCTGGCGGGCGGCTTGGCTTCCATCGTTCTCGGGTCGAAGACAGGCCGGAAACTCGCCACGACCGCTCTCACCTATGGCGGCCTCGCCGCCATCGGCGGGCTGGCCTACAAAGCCTACCAGGACTATCGGGCCGCGCAGGCCAAGCCCGCCGACGCGACCGCGCCGGCCGGGCAGGGTGGCGCCGTGCTGCTGCCGCCGCCCGCCGATTCTGCCTTCGCGATCGAGAACGCGCCGCAGGGCGAGCACGTGTTCGCGCTTGAGCTCGTCGTCGCGATGATCAACGCCGCCAAGGCCGATGGACACATCGACGACGCGGAGCGTGCGAAGATCGAAGCGCGGCTCTCCGAAGGCGGCCTCGACGAGGAGGAGCGGGCCTTTCTGGGCCGCGAGCTCGCCGCGCCCCTGGACATCGAGCGTGTGGTCAAGGCGGCGAAGAACAAGGAAGCGGCGATCGAGCTGTACACGGCCTCGTGCCTGGCCGTCACCGCCGATCACCCCGCGGAGCGGGCCTATCTCGCGATGTTGGCCGCGCGTCTTGGTCTCGAGCCGGAGCTGGCGAAATCGGTCGACCAGACGGTCGCGAACGCGCGGGCATAGCGGGCCCGCGACCACGCATCCGAGAAGCGAACAGCCGGCGAGAGGCGGTCTCTCCGGCCTGCGGCGCGCGTGTCCTATCGCCGCGCCGCGCGGCGTGTCATATGGTGCGCGCTGATGCGCGTACCACGTCCTGTTCCGCCGCCATGCTGAGCCGCACCGAGATCGCCCACGGCGTATCGGGCGCTTGGCGCCTGATGTGGGGCGACGGCGGCGGCCTGTACATGCTGGATCGCTCGCGCGAGGGCTTCTGGCGCTCGTTCCGCGTCATGCTGCTGGTGGCGCCGCTCCAGATCTTCTGCCTGCTGATCGTCTATGCGCGCGTCCAGACGGTCGCCGCCGACAGCACCATCATGCTGGTCGAAGCGCTGCGCTACGTCATCGATTGGACCGCGTTTCCCGTCGTCCTGTTCGAGTTCGCGCGCATGGGCGGCTGGCAAGCGCGCTACATCGGCGCGGTCGTGGCGATCAACTGGTTCAACGTCCCGCTCATCATCCTGTCGACCCTGCGCCTGGCGATCGGCGAGGCCCTGCCCTCGGCCCTGGGCGGGGCAATGACCCTGATCCTGCTGGCCTTCTTCATCTACTGGTTGACGCGTATCCTGCGCGAGACGCTGTCGATCAGCATGGGCCAATCGGTTCTCTTGTCACTGATCAGCCTGATGATCAGCCTCACGCTAGAATTCGTCGTCGATGGAATCGTCGGCCGCTTGCCCGGCGGCGCCTGAAGCGCCGTCGTAGCGCACCTCGGCGAGGTATAGGCCCTCCGGCGGCGCGGTTGGGCCGCCCCTGGTGCGATCGCGCGCCGCCAGCGCCGCCGACACGTCGGCGGCGCTCCACTTGCCTTCACCGACCAGCTTCAAGGTGCCGACCATGATGCGCACCTGGTTGTGCAGGAAGGAGCGCGCGGCGATCTCCAGCCTGATCTCGTCGCCCGAGCGCACGACGTCGAGCCGATCGAGCGTCTTGAGCGGCGAGCGCGCCTGGCAGGCGGCGCTGCGGAAGCTGGTGAAATCGTGGTGCCCGAGCAGGCGCGTCGCGGCCTCCCGCATCGCCTCGGAATCGAGCGGCACGCCGACCTGCCAGGCGCGGCCGGCGTCGAGCGCCAGCGGCGCGCGCCGGTTGACGATTCGATACAGGTAGCGCCGGCCGGTCGCCGAGAAGCGCGCGTGGAAGGCGTCGTCGACGATCGCGGCGGCGAGCACCGCGACCGGCGCCGGCCGCAGATGGGCGTTGAGCGCGTCGCGCACGGTGTCGGGCGTGGTCGGCTTGACGATATCGACATGCGCCACCTGGCCCATCGCATGCACGCCGGCATCGGTGCGGCCGGCACCATAGACCTGCGCGCGTTCGCCGCAGAAGCCGAACACCGCGTCCTCCAGCGCCCGCTGCACCGACAGCCCATTGTCCTGACGCTGCCAGCCGACAAAGCCCGCGCCGTCGTATTCGATGGTCAGGCGATAGCGGGTCATCGGCGGTACGTACCCATCCTGTCATCCCGAGCGGAGCGAGGGATCCAGGGCGGCCCTGGATCCCTCGCTCCGCTCGGGATGACAGTAGGTGCGCTCATCGCGCGGGGGCGGCGACCGGCACGGTCGTCGTCGGCAGGGTCACGCCGTCGAGCGGAAAGCCGCGCGCGAAGGCGGCGCCGTCGACCGCTGATTTGCCGGGCCGCTGCAACGACGTCAGGCGCAAGCCGCCCACGCCACAGGCCACCACCGGCACGCCGTCGCGCGCGATGCTCACGCGGCCCGGCGTGCCCGACGCCAGGGCCAGCGTCGCGCCGCGCAGCTTGATGCGCTCGACGCCGCCGCCGGGCGCGGGCGCGTCGAAATAGGCCCCAGGCCACGGCTCGAAGGCGCGCACCTGGCGCTCCAGCTCGGCGGCCGGCCGGCGCCAGTCGAGCGCGCCTTCCTCGCGGCCGAGCTTGTGGGCGTAGGTCACGCCTTCCTCCGGCTGCTTCACCGCCTGCAGGCTGCCGCCGACCAGCCCGTCGAGCGCCGATACGATCAGGCGCGCGCCCAGCGCCGCCAACTCGTCGTGCAGCGCGCTCGCCGTGGTGTCGGCACGGATCGGCACGCTCTCGGCCAGCAGCATGGGGCCGGTATCGAGGCCCTCGTCCATGCGGATGATGGTGACGCCCGACTCCTGATCGCCGGCCAGGATGGCGCGATGGATCGGCGCGGCGCCGCGCCAGCGCGGCAGCAGCGAGCCGTGGATATTGAGGCAGCCCAGCACCGGCGCCTCAAGAAACGCCTTGGGCAGGATGTGGCCGTAGGAGACGACCACACCGGCGTCGAGATCGAGCGCGCGGAAAGCCGCGGCCTCCTCCTCGGTGCGCAACGTGCGCGGCGTGCGCACGGCGATGCCGGCGCGATCGGCGACCTCGTGCACCGGCGTGCGCTGCTCGCGCTGGCCGCGGCCGGCCGGCTTGGGCGCGCGGGTGTAGACGGCGGCGATGTCGTGACCGGCGGCGATCAGCGCCTCGAGCGCCGGGACCGCGAAAGCCGATGTGCCGAGAAATCCAAGCTTCATGCGCTGGCTTATAGGCCGCTCCGGCTTGGTCGGCCAGTTGGCGTGCCTGTCATTCCGACCGCAGCGAGGAATCTATGCGGCTTCCTGGATCCCTCGCTGCGCTCGGGATGACAGCGGTGCGGTCCCCAGGGGCGCGTGTCAAAGCGCGTTCTCGCGGTCCTTCCGCTCCTTGACCAGCTTGCGCAGGATGATGTTGCGCTTGAGCGCGGAGATCTTGTCGATGAACAGGATGCCGTCGAGGTGGTCGATCTCGTGTTGCACGCAGGTGGATAGCAGCCCCTCGCACTTGAGATCCTGTTGCTTCCCGTCGCGGTCGAGGTAGCGCACCGTGACCTCGGCCGGACGGGTGACGTCGGCGTAGTGCTCGGGCACCGACAGGCAGCCCTCGTTGTAGACGGCGTCGTCGTCGGAGGCGTCGACGATCTCCGGGTTGGCCATGAACAGCGGGCCGACCTTGGTCTCCTCGCGGTCGATCTCCAGCACAATGACGCGCTTGAGCACGCCGACCTGCGGCGCCGCCAGCCCGATGCCGGGCGCGGCATGCATGGTCTCCAGCATGTCGTCCATCAGCTGACGGATCTCGGCGTCGACCTTGGCCACCGGGGCCGAGAGCTGCTTCAGCCTCGGGTCGGGCGCTGTGATGATGGGCAGAATGGCCATAGTCTCAGGATGGGAACAAAACGGGTCTGAAGACCCTAGGTATGATCGCCGCCCGGCGCCGTCAAGGCGCCGCCCGGTCGCGCCTATTTGCGCTTGACCATGGTGCCGACGCCGACCTCGGTGAAGACCTCGAGCAGCAGGGCGTGCGGCACGCGGCCGTCCATGATCACCGCCGCCTCGACGCCGGCGTTCACCGCGTCGATGCAGTTTTCGACCTTGGGAATCATGCCGCCGGAGATCGTGCCGTCGGCGATCAGGGCGCGCGCCTGCTCCACCGTCATGTCGGAAATCACGTTGCCCTGCTTGTCGAGCACGCCGGGCACGTCGGTCAGAAACAGCAGGCGCTTGGCCTTCATCGCGCCCGCGATCGCGCCGGCCGAGGTGTCGGCGTTGATGTTGTAGGTCAGCTCGTCGTCGACGCCGAAGCCGATCGGCGCCACCACGGGGATGACATTGGCGCGCGCAAGCTGCTCCAGCACCATGACGTTGATCTTGGCCGGCTCGCCGACCTGCTGCAGGTCGACCTTCAAGAGCTCGCCGGTCGTGGGATTGCGCATCTCCGTGACCTTGCGCGCCAGGATCAGGTTGCCGTCCTTGCCACAGATGCCCACGGCGATGCCGCCGCATTCATTGATGTCGGCGACGATCGCCTTGTTGATGGAGCCGGCCAGCACCATCTCGACGATCTCCATAGTCGCGGCGTCGGTGACGCGCAAGCCGTTGACGAACTCGCTCTTGATGCCGACGCGCTGGAGCATCTTGTTGATCTGCGGGCCGCCGCCATGGACGACGATCGGCTCCATGCCGACCTGCTTCATCAGCACGATGTCGCGGGCGAAGAGATCGCCCAGCTTGGGGTCGGTCATGGCGTGGCCGCCATACTTCACCACGAAGGTCGCGCCGGAATGACGTCGCATATAGGGCAGCGCCTTGGAGATCGTCTCCGCCATGCGGATGAGACGTCTTTGTTCCTTGTTCTCCGGCTGCTGCACAGCGTCCGCCATCACCCGACCCTCGTTGCACAAAGCCCTCTCCCCGGCGGGGAGAGGGCTTGGTTGCTGCGACAACGAAAAGTACCGCAAACCGCCCTGCATCGCAAACGCCCGGGCGAGCGGAGAGGATCGGCTATGGCGCGCAGAATGTGGCGCCCGCTCGCGGATAGCGGCTGTCAGGGCGGTACCGTACTTTGCGACCATGCCCGATCGCGCAATACCCGTCCGACGCCGCATCCAGTCCCTCGATTGGGAGTCGCTCGGGCGCGACCTCGACACGCTGGGTCACGCTGTCGTGCGCGATCTGCTGAGCCCGGCCGAGTGTGCCGGGCTGGCGGCGCTGTATGGTGAGGAAGCCCGCTTCCGCAGCCGCGTGATCATGGCGCGCCACGGCTTCGGCATGGGCGAGTACCAGTATTTCGCCCGGCCCTTGCCGCCGATGATCGACGCGCTGCGCGAAGCGGCCTATCCGCCACTCGCCGCCGTCGCCAATCGTTGGTGCCGGGCGCTGGGCGAGGCGGCGCGATACCCCGACACGCTCGACGCCTGGCTCGAGCGCTGCCACGCCGCCGGGCAGACGCGGCCGACGCCGCTGTTGCTGAAGTACGGCGCCGGCGACTGGAACGCCCTGCACCGCGACCTCTACGGCGATCTCGCCTTCCCGCTGCAGATGACCGTGCTGTTGAGCCGGCCGGGTCAGGACTTCACCGGCGGCGAGTTCACGCTGGTCGAGAACCGCCCACGCCTGCAATCACGGGCCCATGTCGTGACCTTGGGCCAGGGCGACGCGGTGATCTTCGCCGTCGATCGCCGGCCGGTGAAAGGCTCGAAGGGCTGGTACCGCACGGCCATGCGCCATGGCGTCAGCACGATCACGTCAGGCGAGCGTATGACCTTGGGCGTGATCTTCCACGACGCGGCGTGAGCGTTCCGCCGGCTCAGCTGTAGCTCACGACTTCGTACTCGATGCCGTCGGGATCGAGGAAGTAGAAGCGGCGGCCTGGCTCGTAGTTGTCATGGCCGAAGGGCTTGAGTCCGGCGGCGGCGACGCGCGCTTCGACCGCGTCGAGATCGTCGACGCCAACGCCGATATGGTTGAGCGGACGGCCCTTGGCGAAGTCTTCCGCCGTGTAACGCGCGCCCTGGCCGGTGTAGAGCGCGACGTAGTGGTCGTCGGCGCCGACATGCACGGTGCGGCCGCCGTCGCGCGCCGGGCCACGCCAGCGCACATGCCAGCCGAACAGGCTCTCCATCAGCCGCGCGGTGCGCTCTGGGTCGGTGACGGTGACGTTGACGTGCTCGATCCTGGTGACGGTCATGACGATCTCCCTTCTCCGGTTTCCCCGCCGGCTTGCCCATCCTGCAACCTCAAGTTAACGTGAGGTCAAGCTTTATCTGGAGATCCGGCGCATGGCCGCCACGCCCGCCCTGCTCACCATCGGCCAGCTCGCGGCCCGCACCGGGCTTTCGGTCTCGGCCATCCGCTTCCACGAGTCGCGCGGGCTGGTGCGCGCGGCGCGCAGCGCCGGCAATCAGCGCCGCTTCGCGCGCGCCGACATCCGCCGGCTGTCCTTCGTGCTGATCGCCCAGCGCCTGGGCCTGACCCTGACAGAGATCGAGCGCGCGCTGGCCACCCTGCCCGAGGGTCGCGCGCCCACGAAGCGCGACTGGCAGGCCATGAGCCAGCGCATCCGCGCGACCCTGGAGGCGCGCATCCGCACCTTGGAGCGCACCCGCGACCTGCTCGACGGCTGCATCGGCTGCGGCTGCCTGTCGCTGGGCTCCTGCGCGCTCTACAACCCCGGCGACCGCGCCGCCCGCGCCGGCGCCGGGCCGCGCTTCCTGCTCGGCGACCGGCCGGCCGATTTCGACCCGCCTACAGCGCGGCCACGGCGGCGAGCGCGGCCCTGAGCTCGGCGATGCCGTAGCCGGTCTCGCTGCTGGTCGCCATCGGCTCGGGATGGGCGCCGACATGCTTGGCCGCCACCTTCGCGGCGGCTTCGAGCGCCTGGGGAATCTTCGCGGCGGGGATCTGGTCGACCTTGGTCAGCACCAGCTGGTAGACGATGGCCGCCTTGTCGAAGTTGGTCATCGTCTCCTCGTCGGTCGGCTTCACGCCGTGGCGCGAGTCGATCAGCAGGCAGACGCGGCGCAAGGTCGGACGACCGCGCAAGTAGGCGGTGGCGAGATCCTTCCAGGCGTCCTTCATCGACTTGGAGACCTGGGCGAAGCCGTAGCCGGGCAGGTCGACCAGCCACAGCTTTCCGCCGAGGTCGAAGAAGTTGAGCTGCCGCGTGTGGCCGGGCTTGGACGAGACGCGCGCCAATGTCTTGCGGCCGGTCAGCGCGTTGACCAGGCTCGACTTGCCGACATTGGAGCGACCGGCGAAGGCGATCTCCGGCGCGCCGATGCCGGGCAGCGACTCGATCGACGCGGCGCCGGCGATGAACTCGCAGGGCGCGGCGAAGAGCAGCCGGCCGGCCTCGATCGGATCGGGGGAGCTCACGCGAAGTAGCGATCGAGCATCAGGCGGTAGACCTTGGCCAGGGCCTGGAGGTCGGCCACGGTGCTGCGCTCGTCGACCTTGTGCAAGGTCTGGCCGACCAGGCCGAACTCGACTACCGGACAGTACGAACGGATGAAGCGCGCATCGGACGTACCGCCGGTGGTCGACAGCTCGGCCTCGAGGCCCGTGACCGCGCGCACCGCATCGCCGATCAAGCTCGAGAGCTCGCCGGGCGCGGTGTAGAACGACTCGCCGGACACCCGCGCCTTCATCTCGTAGCCGCCACTGCCGCCAACCGCCGCGTTGGCCGCATCAAGCCGGCGGCGGAACTCGGCGATCAGCTTTTCCGAGGTCCACAGATCGTTGAAGCGGCTGTTGAAGCGCGCGCGCAGGACGCCGGGCGCGATGTTGTCGGCGCTGTTGCCGACATCGACGTTGGTCCATTGCAGCGAGGTTGGCTGGAAATGCGTGCTGCCGTTGTCGATCGGCGTGGCGATCAAGGCCTCGATCAGCTTCGACAGGCGATGGATCGGATTGTCGATCAGATGCGGATAGGCGACATGGCCCTGCGTGCCGCGCACGATCAGGTCGACATTGACGCTGCCGCGGCGGCCGATCTTCATCATGTCGCCGAAGCGCTCGGCGCTGGTCGGCTCGCCGACGACGCAGGCGTCGATGGTCTCGCCGCGGGCGGCGAGCGTCTTCAGCATCTTCACCGTGCCGTTGATCGCCGGGCCTTCCTCGTCGCCGGTGATCAGCAGGCTGATCGAGCCGCCGAACTCGCGACCGCGCGCGGCGAGGAATTCCGAGGCGGCGACGCAGAAGGCGGCGATGCCGCCCTTCATGTCGACGGCGCCCCGGCCAAACAGCACGCCCTGGGCCAGCTCGGCGCCGAATGGCCCAACGGTCCAGGCCGACAGGTCGCCCACCGGCACGACATCGCTGTGGCCGGCGAAGCAGAAGTGTCGGCCGCCCGTGCCGATGCGGGCGTAGAGATTGGCGACGTCGGGCGTGCCTTCCTGGCTGAAGTCCATGCGCTCGCAGGCGAAGCCGCGCGGCGCCAGGGTGCGCTCCAGCAATTGCAGCGCGCCGCCCTCGACCGGCGTCACGCTCTGGCAGCGGATCAGGTCACGGGTCAGCTCGACCACGTCGAGGGCTTCATTGGCCAGCGCGGGGCCGGCGGCGGTATCGGGCATGGGCTGTCCTTAGCCCCGCCCTCGCCGGCGAGCAACCCCGGCGCTATGCTCGGGGCATGGACGAGCCCGTATTCGAGGCGGTCCTCACCGCCATCCTCTACTTCGGCACCTTCCTGGTGGTCGGATATGGCGGCCGCCGGCTGATCGACCGCTGGATGCGCCGCAGGGGCGTCCATCTCACCGAGGTCCAGGACCAGATGGGAGAAAACCGGCGCAAGCAGACCGGCTTCCTGCTGGGCGTCTGGTACCGGCGCTAGTCGCGCAGCAGCTCGTTGATCGAGGTCTTCGAGCGGGTGCGCTCGTCGACCGTCTTCATGATCACCGCGCAATAGGTCGAAGGCTGGTTGGGGCCGCGATTGAGGTTGCCGGGCACCACGACCGAGTAGGCCGGCACGCGGCCGACATGGACCTGGCCGGTCTCTCGATCGACGATCTTGGTCGTGGCCGAGATGAACACGCCCATCGACAGCACCGAGCCGGTCTCGACGATCACGCCCTCGACGACCTCCGAGCGCGCGCCGATGAAGCAATTGTCCTCGATGATGACCGGGTTGGCCTGCAGCGGCTCGAGCACGCCGCCGATGCCGACGCCGCCCGAGAGGTGGCAGTTCTTGCCGATCTGGGCGCAGGAGCCGACCGTGGCCCAGGTGTCGACCATCGTGCCCTCGTCGACATAGGCGCCGAGGTTGACGAAGGACGGCATCAGCACGACGTTCTTGGCAATGTAGGAGCCACGTCGCGCGATCGAGCCGGGCACGGCGCGAAAGCCTGCCTTGGCGAAGCGCTGGGCGTCCCAGCCGGTCGTCTTCAGCGGCACCTTGTCGAACCACGGCGCGCCGCCCATGCCCGGGAACACCGCGCCACCATCCATCGGCACGCTGTCGTAGAGCCGGAAGGACAGCAGCACGGCCTTCTTCAGCCACTGGTTCACCACCCATTCGCCCTTGAACTTCTCGGCGGTGCGGAAGCTGCCGTCGTCGAGCCCGGCCAGCGCCGCTTCGACCGCGTCGCGCACCTCGCCCTTGGTCTTGCTGTTGATGCCGTCGCGCGCCTCCCAAGCGGCGTCGATGGTGGATTGCAGCTGTGCGGCACTCATGGTGTTCCCCCTCCGATCGATCAAGTGGCCGTGGCTTCGCGCTTCTGGCGCTGCTCGTAGGCCTGCATATGGACGTAGGCTTGTCGCAGCACCGGCGTGGCGATGCCGGCGGCGCGGGCGCGGGCGATCATGTCGCCGATGACGTGCGCGGCCTCGATGCGGAAGCCAGCCTCGAGGTCGCGCAGCATCGAGGCGGCGAACTTCGAGCCGCGCGTCGTCAGATAGACGCGGATGTTGTCCATCGCGCCGCCGCCCGGCTCGCGACCAGCGGCGCGCGCGACCCTGCGGCACTCCTCGATCGCCTCGAGCGTGAGGTCGGGGCCTTCGTCGGTCTCGAGGATGTCGCACACCGCCGCGCGCAGCGAGCCGGTCAACGCCGCCAGCGCGCAGAGCATCACCCACTTGTCCCACATGTCCTGGACGATGTCGGACTGGATGCCGCCGTCGAAGCCGGACTTGCCGATCGCCGCCGCGAAATCCTGCAGCGCCGGCCGCGCCGCCTTGCCCTTCTCGCGCTCGCCGGTCAGCACGGCGGCCAGCGGCATCATGTGCACGACGCTGCCATCCGGCGCGAGGGTCGAGCTGATGCGCGCCACGCCGCCCAGCACCCGCTCGACACCGAAGCGCGCGTCGAGCACGTCGAGATGCTTCATGCCATTGAGCAGCGGCACGATCGCCGTATCCGGGCCGATGCCCGGCGCCAGGGTCTCGATCGCCGAGTCGAGGTCGTAGGCCTTGCACGACAGCATCGCCAGGTCATAGGGCCCACCCTCGGCCGCGTCGGTCACGACCTTGACCCGCAAGGCGGCGTCGCCCTTGGGGCTGACGATCTTCAGCCCGTTGGCGCGCAGCAGATCGGCGCGCGCCGGTCGCACCAGGAAGGTGACATCAGCGCCGGCCTGCTGCAGGCGCCCGCCGAAATAGCCGCCGACCGCGCCGGCGCCGAGGACCAGAAGCTTCATCAGCCGCGCCCATCCAGGTAGTCGTGCAGCCAGTCGACGAGATCCTCGGTCTGGTGATGGATCCAGTCGAGCGGCAGGCCTTGAGCGCGCTGCGTGCTCTCGGGCGTGCGGATCCACACCGTGCGCATACCGAGCGCGTGCGCCGGCTTCAGGTTCACGGCGATGTCGTCGAGCATGATGGCGCGCGCTGGATCGACGCCGTACCTGCCGACGATGTCGCGATAAACCACCATCTCCGGCTTCGGGACATAGTCGGCGGCGACGATGTCGTAGATGCCCTCGAAATGATGCGCCACGCCCAGCCGCTCCAGCACCCGCTCGGCATGGCGCACCGTGCCGTTGGTGAAGACGATCTTGCGGCCGGTGAGTTGCTTGAGCGCCTGATCGAGCCGCGGGCTGGCGTCGACCGGCGCGTAGTCGATGTCGTGCACGTAGTCGAGGTACGGCACCGGATCGACATTGTGCAGAGTCATCAGCCCGCGCAGCGAGGTGCCGTGCGCCTTCCAGTAATCCTTCTGGATGCGCTTGGCGTCGTCGTAATGCACGTCGAGCAGCTTGGAGATGAACTCCCCGATGCGCCGGTCGGTCTGCGCGAAGAGATCGCAGCGCGCCGGGTAGAGCGTGTTGTCGAGGTCGAAGAGCCAGGCGGCGGGCTGCTCGGCGGTGGTGGTGGTGGTCATGGGCGCCCGCTCTAGCTGGTCGGGCCGGCGCTGTCGAGCCGTCGCCTGCCGGTGATCCGTCGTACCACCGAGGCGAACAGCCGGAAGATCTTGGGCAGCAGCCAGATCATCAGGCCGACGACGACAGCCAACAGGATCAGGAAAACCACCGCGTTCTTGATCGCCAGCCACAGGCCGCCGACCACGACGATGTCCTCGAGGATCGAGAGGCCAATGCCGCTGCCCGGCGCCGCACCGGTGGCGGCGACACGCGTGCTGGTCTTGGTGGCGTGGCTGCCGAAGGCCAGCGTGCCACCGACCAGCGCGGCGGCGGCAATGATCGTCGGATCGGCGTCGCCCACGGCGGCGCCGGCCAGCGCCGCGCCGGCGGGGATGCGCAGGAAAGTATGGATGAAGTCGTTGACGGTCTCGACTGCCGGGATCTTGTCGGCGAGGAAGTTGACGGCGTAGAGCACACCGGCCAGCGCCAGGATCCACGGCGATTCCAGCGCCTGCAGGCTTTCGGGCAGGCGCACCGCGCCGACGCGGCCGGCGATGCCGATGGTCAGCGCCGCGAGGTACATGTTGATGCCGCTGGCCCAGCTGCCGCCCAGCGCAAGCGCCAGAGTCGCGATCGTGTCCATGGCTACATCGCCCGCCGCGCCTTGAGCGCGGCCGCCAGCGTGCCTTCGTCGAGATAGTCGAGCTCGCCGCCCACCGGCACGCCATGGGCGAGACGCGAGACCTTGACGCCCTCGATCTCGGCCAGCCGGTCGGCGAGGTAGTGCGCCGTGGTCTGGCCGTCGACCGTGGCATTGGTGGCGAGGATCACCTCGCGCACCACGCCGTTGCGCGCGCGGCGCATCAGGCCAGCGATGTTGAGGTCCTCGGGTCCGACGCCGTCGAGCGCCGAGAGCGTGCCGCCCAGCACGTGATAGCGGCCGGCGAAGACGCGGCCGCGCTCCAGCGCCCACAGATCGGCGACATCCTCGACGACGCAGATCAGCGCGGCGTCGCGGCGGCTGTCCGCGCACACAGCGCAGGGGTCGTGCGTGTCGAGGTTGCCGCAGACCGAGCAGGTGCGGATCGCCTCGGCGGCGCGGCCGATCGCCTGCGCCAGCGGGGTCATCAGCGCCTCGCGCTTCTTCAGCAGATGCAACGCCGCGCGCCTGGCCGAGCGCGGCCCCAGCCCCGGCAGCTTGGCCAGCAGCTGGATCAGCCGATCGATCTCGGGGCCGGTCATGGCTCAGTCGGCGGCCGTTGAAACACCCCCTCACCCCCAACCCCTCTCCCGCAAGGGGAGAGGGGGGCAAGAGCACCGATGCTCTCTTCCTCCCCTCTCCCCTTGCGGGAGAGGGGTTGGGGGTGAGGGGTTCTACGCACCGCGCGTCATCCCAACTTGAATCCCGGCGGCAAAGGCAGGCCGCCGGTGATCGACTGCATCTGCTGCTGCGCCTCGGCCTCGACCTTGCCGCGCGCGTCGTTGATGGCGGCGACCAGCAGGTCCTCGAGCACGCCCTTCTCGGCCGGCACCAGCAGCGAGCCGTCGATCTCGACACGCCGCGTCTCGCCCTTGCCGTCGACGGTGACCTTCACCAGGCCGCCGCCGGAGCGGCCGGTGAGCTCCATGGCGGCGAGCTTGGCCTGCATCTCCGCCATCTTCTGCTGCATCTCCTGCGCCTGCTTCATCAGGGCGCCGAGATCCTTCAGTTGGCCGAACATGGTGCGCCTCTACAGATCGCCTTCGGGAATGTCGAAGTCGTCATAGGACAGTTCGCCGGGCTCGAACAGCGGCGGCTCGGCGCCGTCCGCGACCTCGACGTTCATCGGCCGCGGCATCGGCGCCGGCACGGCCACGTCGTCGTTGGGACCCCGCACGTCCTGCAAGGTCGCGCCGGGGAATATCGCCATCGCCGCCTGAACCAGCGGATGCTCCAGCGCGCGCTGGCGACGGGCGTCGCGGCTCGCTTCACGGCGCGAGGCCAAGGTCGGCGCGCCCGCCTCGCTCGACACCGACACCATCCAGCGCTGGCCGGTCCAGCGCGCCAGCGCGTCGGCGACCTTGGGCGCGAGATCGACCGGCGCCCTGTCGGTCGGTCGGAACTCCAGCCGGCCCGGCTCGCAGCGCACCGGATGGATATCGGTGCTCAGCGCCAGCGCCAGCCGCGCCTCGCGCTTGGTCTCGAACAGCGCCACGACCTCGGCGAAGTCCTTGGGTTGCGGCTTGGGCGCGAGGACCAGCGCGTCGGCGTCGAGGTCGACCGCGGCCTGCGCGACCACGGCGTTGCTCACCGCCAATCGCGCGACCGGACCGCCGTTGGGCGCTCCCGCTGGCGCGCCACGCTGCGGCGCGGCGTTCGCGCTGGTGCCCCCGCCATTGCCAGGCGGCGGCGCAGAAGGCCTGGGCGGCGGCGGCGCACCGCCGCCATCCTGCAGCGCCTTCAACGCGTCGGCCGGCGTCGGCAAGTCGGCGGCGTAGCACAGGCGGATCAGCGCCATCTCGGCGGCGCGGATCGGCGAATGGGCGTGCTGCGTCTCCTGCAGGCCCTTCAGCAGCATCTGCCAGGCGCGCGTCAGATGCGCCATGGCGAGCTTGCCGGCCATGTCGCGCCCGCGCGTGCGCTCGAGCTCCGGCGCGCCCTCGGCCGATTCGGGCACGACCTTCAGCCGCGTCAGCCAGTGCGCCAGCTCGAGCATGTCCTGCAGCACGACGACGGGATCGGCGCCCGAATCGTACATGCCGCCCAGCGTCTTGAGCGCCGCCGGCGCATCGCCGCGCATCACCTGGTCGAACAGCTCGAAGATCAGGCCGCGATCGGCTAGGCCCAACATGTCGCGCACCTGCGCCGCGTCGACCACGCCGCCACCATGGGCGATGGCCTGGTCGAGCAGGCTGAGACCGTCTCGCACCGAGCCGTCGGCGGCGGTGGCGATCAGGCGCAGCGCCTCGGGCGCGATCTCGACCTTCTCGCTCTCGGCGACGCGCGCGAAATGCGCGGTCAGCGCCTCGACCGGCACGCGGCGCAGGTCGAAACGCTGGCAGCGCGACAGCACCGTCACCGGCACCTTGCGGATCTCCGTCGTGGCGAAGACGAACTTCACATGCGGCGGCGGTTCCTCGAGCGTCTTCAGCAGGCCGTTGAAGGCCGCCGTCGACAGCATGTGGACCTCGTCGATGATGTAGACCTTGTAGCGCGCCGACACCGGGCGGTAGCGCACGCCCTCGATCAGCTCGCGGATGTCGTTGATGCCGGTGCGGCTGGCGGCGTCCATCTCGACGACGTCGACATGGCGGTCCTCGGTGATCGCCACACAGTTGGCGCAGACGCCGCAGGGATCCATGGTCGGGCCGCCCTTGCCGTCGGGCCCGACGCAGTTCAGCGCCTTGGCGATGATGCGGGCGGTGGTCGTCTTGCCGACGCCGCGCACGCCGGTGAGCATGAAGGCGTGCGCCAGGCGGCCGGCGTCGAGCGCGTTGCGCAACGTGCGCACCATCGCTTCCTGGCCGACCAGCGTGGAGAAATCGGTGGGACGGTATTTGCGCGCCAACACCCGGTAGTGGGTGTCATCGGATCCGGGCGCTGGGGTGTCGAGCGGGGCGTCGGCCATGATCGGGGGCGCCTCGCGGCGTGTGCCCTGCCTCGTCGGCGAGGGCGGGTGGGAGACCGGACACGACCCGCAGCGAATTCGTTACGGCTGCTTCCTTCCGGACCTGACCGGGTTGGCGAAGACTGCGTCCACGCCGGCCTCCCGAGGCGGTTATATCAGGACTCGGGCATCGACTCGCAAGGGCCGAATCCGGCCGGTTTGCCACAGGGCCAGATCTAGCCCTTGGGCGGGTTCGGCTGACCGGACGTAGTGCCTTCCGGCTTGCCCGGGGCCGGTGCGGCTGGCGGGGCCGCCTTCACCTCGGTGACCCGCCCGCCGATGTGCTTGGCCAAGAAGGTCTCGACCTTGGCGAAGAAGATCAGCCGGTTCTCCGATCGCCCGAGGCTGTGGCCCTCGTTCTCGAACAGGTGGAACTCCACCGGTTTGCCCAGCGCCCGCGCCGCGCCATAGAAGCGCTCGCTCTGGTCCTTGCGCACGCGCACGTCGTTGGCGCCGTGCGTGATCAGCATCGGCCGCTCGAGCTTGTGCACATGCGCCAGCGGCGAGCGCTGCCACATCGCGGCGCGGCCTTCCAACGTGTTGGACGGACCGAGATAGCGGTTCCAGCGGCTGCGATCCCAGTACGCGGGCACCAGGTCGATGAAGGCCGGCAGGTCGGTGATGCCGACATTGGCGACGCCGGCGGCGAATTGAGTCGGCGTACGGGTCATGCCGACAAAGGTGGCGAAGCCACCGTAGGAGCCGCCCATCAGCGCGATCTTCGCCGGATCGGCGATCCCCTGCGCGATCAGCCATTTCACGCCGTCATCGAGATCGTCCTGCATCTTGCCGCCAAGCTCGCCGATGCCGCCGCGCAAATGGGCGCGGCCGTAGCCGCTTGAACCGCGGTAATTCACCTGCAGCACGGCGTAGCCGCGATTGGCGAGGAACTGCGCCGTGGTGCTGAGCGTCCCGTAGTCGCGCAGCCATGGCCCGCCATGCACCAGAACCACCGTCGGCAGGTTCTTGGCCGGCGCGCCCGCCGGCAAGGTGAGGTAGCCGTTGATCGACAGGCCGTCGCGCGCCTTGTATTCGACCGCGGTGATCGGCGACAGGGATTCGCGATAGGCGTCCCACGCCCCCGCCGTGAGCAGGGTGCGTTCCTTGTTCTGCGCGTCGTAGAGAATGACGCGCGTGGCGCTGCCCTTGCTCTGCATGCCCAGCACGAACCAGCGCATGGCGCTGTCGTGGCTCAGGACGCTCACCACGTCGGCGCCGCCATCGTTACCCATCGCCGCCAGATCGGGACCGATGCCGGTGCCGAAGGCATGCAGACGCTGCCGGTCGGGCCAGTGGATCGCCAGCACCGGCTCGCGCGTCTCGGTATTGAACCAGAGGCTGTCGACATCGACCTTGGGATCGGCGTGCCGCACCGTCTCAGCGCCGGTCCTGAGATTCAGCCGCACCACCGCCACGCGATCGCGACCGCGGTTGGACAGCGCCCACACCTCCTCCTCGTCGGCCGCGATATCGACGATGGCGATCTGCTCGTCCCATTCCATGTCGAAGACGCGCGCGCAGGTGGCGACGGCGCCAGGGCAGAACTCGAAGGCGCGCTTGCCGTCGGCGCCGGCACGCAGGCTGCGCGCCACCACGCGCGCCTTGCGATCGAAATGGGCACGATCGACGTTGCCGGGATTGCGCTCGTGCAGCACCGGCGTCAGATCGCCGCTCAGCGACAGCCGATAGGCGTCGAAGACACGCCGGTCGCGGCGGTTGCTGAAGAGCAGCACCTCGTCGCCATCGAGGCGCGTGCTCGCCACGGAGTTGGCGGTGCCGGGCCAGGGCGTGACGTTCTTGGGCGGCGCGGTCGGGCTCTGCGAATCGACGATCCAGATCTGGGTGTTCTCGTTGCCGCCATTGTCGAGCGCATAGCGCAGCCGACGGCTGTCGGGCAGCCAGCGGAAATTCGACGCGCCGGTGGGCGTGCGCACGATCACGGGGTCGCCGCCAGCGATCGGCCGCACGTGGATCTGCGAGCGCCCGCCACTGCGCTGCGACCACGCCAGCCATTTGCCATCGGGCGAGATCTGGAAATTGGTGCGCGTGTCGGTGTCGTCGCCGGCGATCAGGGCGAGCGGCAGCAGCGGCGGCAGCTTCGCGTCCTTCAGCGTCGGATGGGTCTGCGCCAAGGCCACGCCGGCCAGCGACAGCCACGCCAGAGCCAGCCATGCGATCGCACGGAACCTTACCACCTGGGCCTCTCCTGCAATGGGCGTCCGCCATCCTAGCATGGCGCCGCCGGTTGATGGCCGCCTTACGCGGTGCCATTGTCCGGCCCGAACCCGAGACCAAACAGCGGAAAACGCCCGATGCGCCGCAATCCCTATTCGAGCGCCGAGATCGATCGCGCCTCGCACCGCCGCGAGGTCGACGACGACATCGAGGATCTGCTCGTCGCGACCAAGACCCGGTTCGTGCCGGTCGACAGCGAGCGCAACCTGATCGACAAGCGCGGCAAGCCGTCGGCCGTCTTCATCCAGGGCATGATGGCGCGCGCCATCATCCGTGGCGGCTCGCATCCCATCTTCCTCGGCCTGGTCGAAGGCGAGGCGTATTTCGCGCTCGACGTCACCGGTTTCGACATGCCGATCGACGGGCTGGGCGAGTTCATGGATCTGCGCCAGGTCGGCCCGCTGCTCTTCGCCCGCGAGGGCTCGCTGCTGGCCTATGCCCGCGGCATGACCTATTGGCACCGCCGGCACAAATTCTGCGGCGTCTGCGGCTCGCCCACGCGGGTCGCCAAGGCCGGCCACGAGCGGGTGTGCACCAACGAGTCGTGCAAGGCGCAGCATTTCCCGCGCACCGACCCGGCGGTGATCATGCTGGTGCATCATGGCGATCACTGCATGCTGGGCCGCGGCAAGCACTTCCCGGCGGGCATGCATTCGACGCTGGCCGGTTTCGTCGAGCCGGGCGAAAGCTTCGAGGACGCGGTGGCGCGCGAGATCTACGAGGAGGTCAAGGTCAAGGTCAGCGCCGTGACCTATCACTCCTCGCAACCCTGGCCGTTCCCCGCCTCGGTCATGATCGGCTTCCACGCCGAGGCCTCGAGCATGGATTTCGAGGTCAACAAGGAGGAGCTCGACACCGCGCGCTGGTTCCACCGCGACGAGCTGCGCGAGGAGAACCTGCCCAAGGACGGCTCCTTCTTCATGCCGCGCCGCGACTCCATCGCGCGCCGCCTGATCGAGAACTGGCTCGGCCACGAGGCCGGGCCTGGCCCCAACGGATGAGTTCCCTTCTCCCCGCGAAGGCGGGGAGAAGGTGGCGCGAAGCGCCGGATGAGGGGCTTCGCGGTGGTTCAACAACAGATGCCGGCGTCGTTGCGCAAGGAAGCCCCTCATCCGCCTCGCTGACGCTCGGCACCTTCTCCCCGCCTTCGCGGCGAGAAGGAAAGAATCGGAGATCTCTTGATGGCCCAGTTGTTCACGCCCTTCCGTCTGGGCGGCGATGTCGAATTGCCCAACCGCATCGTCGTGTCGCCGATGTGCCAGTACTCGGCCGTCGAAGGGTCGGCGATCGACTGGCATCTCGCGCATTACGGCGCGATGGGGAGCAGCGGCGCCGGCCTGATGTGCGTGGAGGCGACGCATGTCTCGGCGCAGGGCCGTATCACCCACGGCTGCCTCGGCCTCTACAGCGACGCCAACGAGGCGGCGCTCAAGCGCGTGGTCGATTGGTGCCGCGCCTGGATGCCAAGCACGAAGCTCGCCATCCAGATCGCCCATGCCGGCCGCAAGGCCTCGGCGCAGCGGCCGTGGAAGGGCGGCGGCCCGCTGACCGCGGCCGACGCGCCGGATACGCCGTGGAGCACGATCTCGGCCTCGGCGATCCCCTTCGACGCCACGGGACCGGGCGTCGGCTTCCAGGGCGGCGTGCCCGCGCAGCTGCCGGCGGCGAAATGGCATACACCGGTGGCGCTCGACCGCGTCGGCATGGATCGCGTGAAGGCGGAGTTCGTCGACGCGACCGAGCGCGCCCGGCGCCTGGGCTTCGAGGTGCTCGAGCTGCACGGCGCGCACGGCTATTTCCTGCACCAGTTCCTCTCGCCGCTCACCAACCATCGCGACGATGAGTACGGCGGCTCGATGGAAAAGCGCCGGCGCTTTCCGCTCGAGGTCTTCGAGGCGGTGCGCCGCGTCTGGCCGCGCGAGCGCGCGCTGGGCGTGCGGCTGTCGGCGATCGACTGGGTCGAGGGCGGCCTGACCATCGAGGATTCGATCCAGACCGCGCGCGAGCTCAAGGCGCTGGGCTGCGATTTCATCGACGTCAGCTCGGGCGGCACGATCCCCAATGCCAAGATCACGGTGACGCCGGGCTATCACGTGCCGTTCTCGGCGCGCATCCGCAAGGAAGCCGACATCGCCACCTGGGCGGTGGGCGTGATCACCGAGCCTGAACAGGCCGAGCAGATCGTCGCATCAGGCGCGGCCGACTGCACCGCGCATGCCCGTTCGTTCCTGGCCGACCCGCGCTGGGGCTGGAACGCAGCCAAGGCGCTGGGCGTCGAGCCGCCGCCGCTGCCGGTGCCCTATCACCGCGCCGCCAGCATCCTGCCGTTCAAGCCACGGCCGGTGGCCAAGGCGGCGGAGTAGTTTCCTTCCCCCGGAGGGCAGGTCCTGCCTTCCCTCGGAGGGGGAAGGTATGAGAACTCAAAGAGAGATGCGCTCGGCGTCGACATCCCCCTTGCTCGTCCGGGCCAAGGAATGGGTCGCGAGGTGATCCGACACCGCCTGCAAGCCCGGTAACGGCTTGCCCTCGGCGGCGGCGAGACACACCGCGACGATCGCCGGCAGCACGTCGCGCTGCAGGTCGTGGCCCTCGACCAGCCAGCGCCCCATCCAGCGTTCGAGGTCGGCCGGTGGTCCGCCGGGCCAGGATCTGCCCAATTGGTATCGGATCGCCTTGCGCCAGCGCGATGACACCCTGACGCCGTCTGACGCATGCCGCGCGGCGGGCTGGGACGGTGGCGGCGCCGTCGTCTCGACCGGCACCGGCTTGGCCGGATCCGCCGGATAGCGATGCCGCGCCCGGCGGCCGACCCGCTGGACCTGTTCCCAGTGGATCACCGAGAGGTAGTCCTGCCCTTCGACGGTAAAGATGCGCACCAGCCCGCGCGCCACCAATTCGTCGATCAGGCCGCGAATTGCGGCTTCGTCGATCGAATCGCCGGGAAACACCTGCATCCTGATGGTGCGCGGCCTGAGCGGCTGGACGCCGTGATCGTCGGCGAAGTTCCACAGGCCAAGGAACAGCAGGCGAGCTGTCATCGAGCAGTCGATGACGGCCTCCCAAGTCCAGAAGTCGGTGGGCAGGGTGCGATCGCGGGCCATGACGAGCTCCAATCGAAAAGACTGGAGCAGGTGTACAGAATAAATTCGCCGGCTCCTATTTCCGCGCCTACGGCGCGCCAATCGGAGCATCCGTTGCTTGTGGCACAGGGCTTTCTTTTGCCGCTACGGCGGTCGCGCCGCCTCAGGTCGAAGGTGCCGGCGCCGGCTTCGGCTGGCGCCGCAGCTTCAGCGCGACCCAACGCAGCGCGACGTAGAACACCGGCGTCAGGAACAGGCCGAAGAGGGTCACGCCGAGCATGCCGAAC
>CAYTFW010000092.1:0-25255 GCA_964437145.1 uncultured Rhizobiaceae bacterium | reverse complement strand
GGCTTCGGAAACGTCATGGGCCTGTGCCGAGATGTGCGTGCAGACCCATGGCGGCTTCGGCTTTGCCGAGGAATACGACGTCGAGCGCAAGTTCCGCGAGGCCCGCCTCTACACCGTGGCGCCGATCTCGACCAACATGGTGCTGAACTTCGTCGCCGAGCACGTGCTGGGACTGCCGCGCTCGTACTAGCGTCAGAACATCGCCGTCTTGAGCCAGCGCCACGCCTGACCCAGCCACACGCCGACCATCGCCGGCGCCTCGCGATAGACGGTCAGCAGCAGGATGGTCCACGCCGCGGTGCAGGCGCTGAAGATCCAGCCGAGGATCGCCATCACGCCGTCGCGCTCCAGCAGCGCCAGGGCGAAGAACATCACCGCCCAGGCCGGGAAGAAATTGTCGAACGGGATCGGCAGCGCCAGGACGATGGCGTTGGCCAGCGCGGCGACCACCAGCGCCAGGCGCGAGGTGTCGCGCGTCCAGCCGCCCAGCCTGGGCCGCACGCGGCGCTCGAGCCAGGCGATGCGCGGTCGCGCCTTGATCATGAATCGCTGCAGGCGCGAGCGCGGCAGCGCCTTCTTGCCGATGAAACTCGGCAGATGCGCCGCGGGCCGCGCCATCAGCATCTGAATCAGCACGATGCAAATCGGGATGCCGGTGATCGTCGACAGCCAGGGAATGCCGGTCGGGATGCAGTTGGGCAGGTCGAAGACGGCGACCACCAGCGGATAGGACCGCCCGCGCATGCCGTCGAGCAACGCCTGGACGCTCACCGTCTCCTGCGGGGGGCCGGCGAACAGCCTGTCCATGGTTTCGGCGAGCGGTTCGCGCGTGGGCGCGTCGTTGGGGGAACCCGGGGTCACGCGGCTACGGTAGAGGCAAGCCCGCGACGGCGGCAAGCGCGATGGTGCGGAGATGGGCGTGATTGGGCCTGTCATCCCGAGCGCAGTGAGGGATCTCGAACCACCCTGGATCCCTCGCTGCGCTCGGGATGACAGATATGACTGAGCGGTCTGCGGAATTGGCGGGTTTGCGCTGTCGTCGGGCTGGCGTATCAATCTGGCCGACGAACAATATCGACGGGAGCGGAAGCCATGCGGGCGATGATCAGCGACAAGCCGGGCGGACCGGAAAGCCTCGAGCTGCGCGACATGCCGTCCAAGCCCGTGGGCAAGGGCGAGGTGCGCGTCGCCGTGCACGCCGCCGGCGTCAACTTTCCTGACACCTTGATCATCGCCGACAAGTACCAGTTCAAGCCGCCCCGGCCGTTCTCGCCCGGTCACGAGGTCGGCGGCGTCGTCACCGAGATCGGCGAAGGCGTGAGCGACTACGCCGTCGGTGATCGTGTGATCGGCATGATCGGCCATGGCGGTTACGCCGAGGAGGTGGTGATCCCGACGGCCAATCTGCTGCCGATGCCGGCGAACATGTCGTTCGAGGAGGGCGCGGCCTTCACCATGACCTACGGCACCAGCTACTACGCGCTCAAGCAGCGCGGCGATCTGCGGCCGGGTGAGACCTTGCTGGTGCTGGGCGCCGCCGGCGGCGTCGGGCTGACCGCCGTCGAGCTGGGCGCGCTGATGGGCGCCAAGGTGATCGCCGCCGTCGGTTCGGACGAGAAGATGGAGATCTGCCGCAAGTACGGCGCCACCATGTTCGTGAACTACTCCAAGGAGAAGATGCGCGACAAGGTGAAGGACCTCACCGACGGCAAGGGCGCCGACGTGATCTACGACGCCGTCGGCGGCGACGCCTTCGACGAGGCGATCCGCTGCATCAACTGGCTGGGCCGCCTGCTGGTGATCGGCTTCGCCTCGGGCCGCATCCCCTCGCTGCCCGCCAACCTCGCGCTCTTGAAGAGCTGCGACGTGCGCGGCGTGTTCTACGGCGCCTGGCGCGCGCGCGAGCCCAAGGCCGCGCTGCAGAACTTCGCGGAGATGTTCGACTGGGTGCGCCAGGGTAAGATCAAGCCGCACATCTCCATGACCTTCCCGCTGGACAAGGCGGCCGACGCGATGAACGCGCTGCTCTCGCGCAAGGCGACCGGCAAGGTCGTGATCAAGGTGCGCTGATGTCGTTCAACCGCTTGAAGGGCAAGGTCGCGATCATCACCGGCGCGGCCTCCGGCATCGGCGCCGCCAGCGCCAAGCTGTTCGCGGAGGAAGGCGCGCAGGTGCTCGCCGTCGATCGCCCGGGCAGCGCTATCGACACAGTGCACGCGGGCGTGACGGCGATCGCGCCGCTGGCCTGCGACATCACCGACGCCGACGCGCCCAAGCGCATGGTCGGCGCGGCGCTGGAGCGCTTCGGCGCCATCGACATCCTGTTCAACAACGCCGGCGTCAGCGGTCGTCACTTCGCCGAGGAGATGACCGACGAGCAGTGGGATCGGGTCATGGACGTCAACGTGCGGGCCATGTTCCGCACCTGCCGCGAGGCCATCCCGCATCTGCGCAAGCGCGCCGAGGAGAAGGGCCGCGCGCGCATCATCAACACCGCCTCGGTGATGGCCTTCGACACCGATTACGGCCTCTCGGCCTATTGCGCGTCGAAAGCCGGCGTCGCCGGCCTGACGCATACGCTGGCGCTGGAGCTCGGCAAGTTCCGCATCACCGCCAACTACATCCTGCCCGGCGCGGTCTACACCGGGCTGACCAAGAAAGGTTTCGACGATCCCGAGATCGCCGCGATCTGGGCCAAGAAGGCGGCGCTGCGTCGCCTGGGCCAACCCATCGACCTCGCCCGCGGCGCGTTGCTGCTGGCCTGCGACGAGTCCGATTTCATCACCGGTCACGGCCTGGTGGTCGATGGCGGGCTGACGCTGCGCACTTAACGCCGTTGGGGCCGCGCCGCTCCAGCGGCGCACTTCCAATGCCTCAAGAGCGCCGCTGGAGCGGCGCGGCCCGAAGACGGCTACTTGATCTCCCTGACATAGCCGTTGATATCCGGCACATCCTTGATCAGCCCACGCGCCTTGAGGAACGCGGCGAAGCGTTCGTAGCGGGCGCGGTCGAGCGCGGCGGGGTCTGACGCGAGCAGGGGCAGCGTGTCCTTCCAGGCGCGGCGGTTGAGCTCGTTGGCGACTTCCTTGCCGCCGTATTGCTCGAACGCCTTCCACGCCGCGTCGGGGTTGGCGCGCAGCCAGGTCGTGGCCTCGCGCAGGGCCGTCAGCAGGCGCCTGGTCTTGGCTTCGTCGAGCGTGTCCTTCTTCGCCACCAGCACCAGCTCGTCATAGAGCGGCACGCCGTGATCCTCGACCAGGAACGCCGTGCCCTTCATGCCCTCGATCTCCAGGTCGTTGAGCTCGAAGTTGCGGAAGGCGCCGATCACCGCGTCGACCTGCCTGGTCTTCAGCGCCGCGGTCAGCGCGAAGTTGATGTTGATCAGCGTGACGTCCTTCAAGGTCACGCCGTGCGCTTCGAGCATCGCCGCGAGCGTAACCTCTTCGAAGCCGGCGACCGAGAAGCCGATCTTCTTGCCCTTCAGATCGGCGATCTTCTTGATCGGCCCGTCGGCCAGCACGACCAGCGAGTTCAGCGGCTGCGCCACCAGCGCGCCCACGCGCACCAACGGCACCTTGTCGGCGACCATCACCTGCAGCTGCGGCTGATAGGAGACGGCGTAGTCGCCTTTGCCGGCGGCGACCAGGCGCGGCGGGGCGCTGGGGTCTGACGGCACCACCAGCTCCACGTCGAGGCCATGCTTGGCGAAGATGCCCTGCGTCTTGGCGATCACCAGCGCGGCGTGGTCGGGATTGAGGAACCAGTCGAGCAGGATGGTGACCTTGTCCTGCGCGCGTACCGCTGAAGGCAAGGCCAGCAAGGCGACGAAAAGCGCCGTCATGAGGGTGCGGAAAGCCGACATCGAGAACCTCCTGAACAAGACAGATGTGGGCGTATGGCGATATTGGTCGCCAACACGTTGAAAAGATTGTGATTCCAAGGTACCTTGTGCGGGTCGGGCGACCGGCTCGCGGTCACCCTCAAACGCCGGAGAGCGCTGATGTCGATGAATCAACTGCCGCCTGCCGCCCCCGGGCCAGGCGACGTGCCGTTCAACACCGTGGATTCGGGGCGTGGCATCGAGTGGCTCAAGGGCGGATGGGCGGAGTTCATCGCCAATCCCGGCATCTGGGTCGCCATCGCGCTGATCTTCGGCATCGCGGCCTTCGTGCTGAGCCTGATCCCGATCATCGGCGGCCTGGCCGTGGCGCTCTTGGCGCCGGTGGTCGCCGGCGGCCTGATGCTGGGCTGCCGCGCCCGCGCCTCGGGCGGCAAGGTGCAGATCGAGCACATGTGGGCCGGCTTCCAGGGCCCGGTCGGTCAGCTGATCATCATCGGCGCCATCACCCTGGGCGTCGGCATCCTGATCGGCTTGCTGATGGCCTTGATTGGCGGCGCGGCGATGATGGGCGGCATGGCGGCCGGGTCGGGCGGTGTCGCGATGGGCGGCATGCTGCTCGGCTTCGTCGTGTCGCTGGTGCTGATCATCCCGCTGGCGATGGCCACCTGGTTCGCCACCCCGCTGGTGGCGATCCGTGGCGTCGACGCGATCACCGCGATGAAGAGCAGCTTCAAGGCCTCGCTCGCCAACCTCGTGCCGCTGATCGTGCTCGGCGTGATCTTCGCCGTGCTGTTCTTCATCGCCTCGCTGCCTTTCGGCCTGGGCCTGCTGGTCGTGCTGCCGATGGCCTGGGGCGCGCAATACGCCTCGTTCCGCGACATCTTCGGCGGCTGATCGCAACAAGAAGAGGGCGAGGCGGCGCGTCATGGGCGCGCCTCGCCGTTGCGCGGTTCATCGCTCGGTACCCAGCGGGTGAGTCGCGCCATCACCGCGTCGACGGCGAAGTAGAGCGCCACGCCCAGCGCGCACAGCACGATCAGCGCGGCGAAGGCCAGCGTAGTCTGGCCGCGGCCGAGTTGCTGCGTCATCAGGAAGCCCAAACCGGCGCCGGCGCCGACCCATTCGCCGATCACCGCGCCGATCGGCGCCACCGAGGCGGCGACGCGCGCCCCGGTGGCGAACGCGGGCAGCGCGGCGGGCAGCCGGATCCGCAGCAGCACCGCGCGCGGCGGCGCGTCCATCACGCGCGCGAGATCGAGCCAGCCCGGATCGACACGGCGCAGCCCGTCATAGAGGCTGCTGGCGACCGGGAAGAAGATCACCAGGCTGGCCATCGCCACTTTCGACAGCATGCCGTAGCCGAGCCACAGCACCAGCAGCGGGGCGATGGCGAACACCGGTACCGCCTGGCTCAGCACGATGATCGGCAGGCCCCAGGGGCGCAGGCCGGCGAAGCGCGTCAGCAAGAGCGCGATGCTGGCGCCCAGCGCCATGCCCAGCATCAGGCCCAGCCCGATCTCCGCCGCCGTATGCAGGCCGTGGAAGAGCAGGGTGTCGCCGCGATCGACAAACTCGACAGCGACACGCGACGGCGCCGGCAGGATGAAATGCGGCAGCGCCGCGAGACGCACCACCGCCTCCCACGCCAGCAGCAGCCCGGCGGCGATGAGGAGGGGGCGTGCGGCTTTCATGCGATCTTCTCCCCACGAAGGTGGGGAGAAGGTGCCGAGCGCCAGCGAGGCGGATGAGGGGCTTCTCGCGCAACGGCCGCGACCGATGACGTGGAGGCACCGCGAAGCCCCTCATCCGCCCTTCGGGCACCTTCTCCCCGCCTTCGCGGGGAGAAGGGAAGATCGGCCGCGCCCCTCACGTCGGCACCGCGAAGGCATGGGCGTCGGCGAGGCGACGCATCAACTCGGCTTGGATTGTCAGGGTTTCGGAAGCTGTCGCGTCGCGCGGCGGATCGCCCATGGGGTCCAGCGGCGCACCGACGCTCGCCGGCGCGCCGGCCATGACGTGGATGCGGTGGCCCAGGCGCGCGGCTTCGAGCGGATCGTGCGTCACCAGAAGGACCGTGCGGCCCGCCAGCATGCGCGCGGCGAGGTCCTGCAGGGACAGCCGCGTGATGGCGTCGAGCTGGCCGAAGGGCTCGTCCATCAGCACCACCGGCCGCTCCTCGACCAGCGTGCGCGCCAGCGCCACACGCTGACGCATGCCGCCCGACAGCGTCGCCGGCAGGTCGCGCTCGTGGCCGGGGAGACCGACCTGCGCCAGCAGGTCGAGTGCGCGGTCGCGGGCCGCAGCGAGGGCCGCCTGATCGCCGCGCAGGCGGTAGCCGATCAGGACGTTGCCCAACGCGTCGAGCCACGGCATCAGCAGGTCGGTCTGCGCCATCCAGGCGACGCGGCCGGCGAGCGGCTTGCCATCGGCGGCTTCGATGCGCGTGGGCGGCTCCGGCGGAAGCAGGCCGGCGATCAGCCGCAAGAGCGAGGTCTTGCCGACGCCGCTGGGGCCCAGCAGGCAGGTCGTGCGCCCGGCCGGCAGATCGAGCGACAGATCGTCGAACAGCCTTCGCCCGGCGAAGGCGAAACGCGCGCGTTCGATGTGGATCGATGGTGCCGCGTCGCGCGGCACAGTCCCAGACATTGGTCACCCGTCCCTACGCCGGTCCGAACCGGATCAGGTTCCAGGGGTCGTCCCTTGTCAGGACCTCTCAGCCGCGAACGGCTCCCCCCGGTGATTCGATGACACTATGGTGACGGCTCCGTGGGTGGGCAAGGGCCTTTGTTCCGCCACGGAGCCCCGGCTAGAATCACCTAGATGACCAACCTGTTCCGCCTCGTCCGCTCCGCCGGCATCGCCGCTCTCCTCGTCGCGCTGATGCCCGCCGCGTTCGCCCAGCAGCCGCAGCCACCGGCGGCGCCCGACCAGGTCTTCGAGCGCTCGAAGCTGGTGATCGATACCGCGTCGGGGCCGCGCGAGTTCGACGTCGAGCTGGCGCTGACGCCGGCGCAGCAGCAGCGCGGCCTGATGCTGCGCAAGTCGCTGGGCGCCTACGAGGGCATGCTGTTCGATTTCGGCGAGCCCAGGCCGATCAGCATGTGGATGGCCAACACGCTGATCGCGCTCGATATGCTGTTCATCGCGCCCGACGGCACGGTGCGCCACATCCACGCCAACGCCGAGCCGTTGTCCTTGCGCACGATCGAGTCGGGCGGCCCGGCCAAGGCGGTGCTGGAGATCAACGGCGGCGCCGCGCGCATGCTCGGCATCAAGCCGGGCGACATCGTGCGCCATCCGATGTTCGGCAATGTGAAGTAGCGGCGCGGCGACGCCTCGACCTCATCATTTGCGACGGCTTGATTCTGGATGATTGCCATTGCGGAAACGAAAGTGCTCACCGCTCGCGTCCCCGTCGGTCTTGCCGAGAAAGTGGACGCGATGGCGGCACGGCTCGAACGCTCGCGCGGCTGGGTGATCGGGCAAGCGCTCGTCGCCTGGATTGATCAGGAAGAGGAGCGTCATCGCATGACGCTCGGGGCTTTGGCGGCGGTGGACGGCGGCCGCGTGATCGATCACCAGGCTGTGCAGGCCTGGGCTGATAGCCTTGGCACGGACGAGCCACGACAGCCGCCTTCGGCGTGAAGATCAAGTGAACCGGCAAGGCGACGCCGTCGCCCGGCGGCGGCCGTGCATGCCGGAGTGATCGCTTTCGTCAGTGGCTCTCGATGTACAACCGTGCCTTCGAGAGGTCGCCCTTCCGCAGGCTCTTTACGTCGATGACGACATAGTAGGCCCCGACATCGGCCCACAACCAATTCATCGCGTTGTCGCTGCCTATCTCGAACAATCGCAGGTCTTCCGTCGGACCATCGGGAATGCCCCACTGGACGTCGACGTCATGATAGCCGCCCATGCTGTGGGGTAGATCGCCGACGCGGCATCGCCAGTAGGGCTCGAATGTCGAGAGCACCGATGGCGGGATCAGCGTTCTCAGGCGGGCGTCGACATAGTAGTCCGCGACGAGCTCGAAGTTCGCCTCACATCTGTCAGGGTAGACGCCGATCTGCTTCTCCTCGAGGACATAGAGCCACTCGCCGCCGCCCTTCCACACCCGGTCCGTGGTGAAGTAGCGGAAGGTATCGCGCTTCAGGCGCTTCCGGAGCGCTTGCCATGCCGCAACTGGCATGGGCGTGTCGAGGTCATGGGTCATAACGGAGGCGCGCTCGCGGGCGAGGCGCTCGCAAGCCGATACACGCCAGGCACGATACCGCCGATCGGCCTTATGCAAATGCTCGATGATCGCGTCAGGTGTGGGATGGCGTTCGAGAAATGCGGCCAGCGCCGCGCGTTCCGCTCCGATATGCGGCCTTTCCGCGACCTTGGCATACCGTTCATCGAACTCGGCCAGGATGGTCTTGACATGGCCCGGCTCGCGCAGCCGCGAGACGAAGCCCTCGTCGAGCTCCAAGTTGGAAAGGGACCCGGCGAGAGGGCGTTCGCAGACATTCAGCACATAGAGAGCGCCACGCCAGGTAAAGGGCTGCGGATCCTGTGGCGCCTGGTGTGCGACGGGCAGCCCCTCGTCCAGGAGGATCTCCAAGTCGGAGGCGGTGTCGCGCGTTGGGTCGTCTTCTTCCTCGAGGGCCTCGCCGGCCATAGTAATCAGATCCACCGGCCAGCGCCGCCAGGTCGACGGTATGTCGGCCGGTGAGCGGCAATATCCGTAGGCGTCCGACCCGCGATGCTCGCCATCGTCGACGGGACCGAGATCGGCCGGCGCCGCGCGCTCCGGCCCAAGCGATTCGATGTGCATCACGTGCAGGGCATCGGGCCCAAGCGGCGGGAAGTGATTTGGATCGATGAACAGGAGCAACCATCCGTGACGGGGTCCGAGCCCACCCCAGAGTTGCGGCGGAAGATCGGCGCAGGCGATCTGGGCGACGAAATGCAGGGGGCGCTCGCCTCTCTCGGGATACTCGGCCGAGATCGATCGCGGCCACGCAACGTGCTCGGGCATCATCGGCAGACCGCCAAGCCAGGAACGTGGTGCTTCGGCCCGCGGTGGAACCTGCCGCCTCAGGCCAACGGAAACGCTCCCAGTTACGCGGGGCAACTCGTCAGATGGCGGTTTTTCGGATGAGGCCATGCCCACCATCTTACAGAATGCGTTCTGTATAGACTATCAACTTATACGAGTATATTGAATTAACGTCGTTGTATCCGTCTCTACAAGGCGCGCGAGCGCCGGGCGCTCCTTGAGGCGCATGCAACCAGCAACTTCAACGCTTCACCGCCAGGGTGATGCCGTCGCCCAGTGGTACCAGCGCCAGGTCGATGCGTTGATCGGCGTGCAGCTTGGCGTTCAGGGCTTGCAGCGCGCGGGTATCTTCGGAGCTGCTCTCGCCCTCGGCGACGCGGCCGTTCCACAGCACGTTGTCGAACATCATCAGCCCGCCGGTGCGCAAGAGCTTGAGGCAACGCTCGTAGTAGCCGTCGTAGTTGGGCTTGTCGGCGTCGACGAAGGCCATGTCGAAGGTGCCGGCCTGGCCCTCGTGCAAGAGCTGGTCGAGTGTGTCCAGCGCCGGGCCGATGCGCAGGTCGATCTTGTGCGCGAGTCCGGCCTCCTGCCAGTAGCGTCGGCCGATCGCGGTCCATTCGTCGCTGACGTCGCAGGCGATCAGCCTGCCGTCTGGAGGCAGGGCCTCGGCGACGCAGAGCGCGGAGTAGCCGGTGAACACGCCGATCTCCAGCGCGCGCTTCGCGCCGATGGCGCGAGTGAGCAGCGCCATCAGCTGCCCCTGATCGGCGGCGACCTGCATCATGCCCCAGGGCAGCCGCAGGGTCTCCTCACGCAGCCGCTTCTTCAGGTCGCTGTCGCGCAGCCAGTTGGCGGTGGCGTAGTCGTCGAGCGCGCCGGTGAGCAGGGTGCGTTTGGGCATACGCGGACTCTCTTTATCTTCGGGCCGCGCCGCTCCAGCGGCGCTCTTCCAACGCATGAACGAAAAGCGCCGCTGGAGCGGCGCGGCCCAAAGAACATGACAGGGCAGCGTCCCTGCCGCTAGCATCCGCGCACGCACGAACGAGACTTGGGGGAGCACATGGCCGAGACTTCGACCGACATCGAGATCGCCCGCCGGGCCACGCCGCGGGCGATCCCCGAGGTCGCCGCCAAGCTCGCCATTCCCGCGGCCGCGCTGGAGCCCTATGGCCGCACCAAGGCCAAGCTCGATCTCGCCGCCATGCCCGATCTCGCGTCCGCCAAGAGCGGCAAGCTGATCCTGGTGACCGCGATCAACCCGACGGCGGCGGGCGAGGGCAAGACGACCACGACCATCGGCCTGGGCGACGCGCTCAACCGCATCGGCAAGAAGACGGCGATCGCGCTGCGTGAGCCGTCGCTGGGGCCGTGCTTCGGTCAGAAGGGCGGCGCCACCGGCGGCGGCTACGCCCAGGTGATCCCGATGGCCGAGATCAACCTGCATTTCACCGGGGACTTCCACGCCATCACGACGGCGCACAACCTGCTCGCCGCGATGCTCGACAACCACATCTACTGGGGCAACGCGCTGGGCATCGATTCGCGCCGCGTCTACTGGCCGCGCGTGATGGACATGAACGACCGCGCGCTGCGCGATCTCGTGATGAGCCTGGGCGGCGTCGCCAACGGCTTCCCGCGCCAGGGCCGCTTCGACATCACCACGGCGTCGGAGGTGATGGCGATCCTCTGCATGGCGCGCGACCTGCCCGATCTCGAAGCGCGGCTGGCGCGCATCGTCGTGGCCGAGACGCGCGACGGCAAGCCGATCACCGCCGCCGACCTGAAGGCCGCGCCGGCGATGGTGGCGATCCTCAAGGAGGCGGTGAAGCCCAACATCGTGCAGACGCTCGAGGGCAACCCTGTGCTGGTGCATGGCGGGCCCTTCGCCAATATCGCGCATGGCTGCAACTCGGTGATCGCCACGACGGCCGCGCTGCGGCTGGCCGACTACACGGTGACCGAAGCCGGCTTCGGCGCCGATCTTGGCGCGGAGAAGTTCCTCGACATCAAGTGCCGCGCCGCCGGGTTGAAGCCCGATCTCGCGGTGGTCGTGGCCACGGTGCGCGCGCTGAAGCTGCATGGCGGCGCCGATGCCAAGCAGCTCGGCACCGAGGACGTCGGCGCCGTCGAGCGCGGCATCGCCAATCTGCTGCGCCATGTCGAGAACCTCGGCAAGTTCGGCCTGCCGGTGCTGGTGGCGATCAACCGATTCACCTCGGACACACCGGCCGAATTGGCGCTGATCGAGAGCGCCTGCGCCAAGGCCGGCGCGCGTGCGATCCTGTGCGAGCACTGGGCGAAGGGCGGCGCCGGCGCCGAGGCTCTGGCGCGCGAGGCGGTGGCGGTGATCGAAGGCGGTCGCGCCAACTTCAAGCCGATCTATGGCGACGAGCTGCCGTTGCTGTCGAAGATCGAGACCATCGCGAAAGAGATCTACCGCGCCGGCTCGATCGCACCGACATCGGCCGTGCGCAAGCGCGCCAAGGCGCTGGAGGACGCGGGCTACGGCCGCCTGCCGGTGTGCATCGCCAAAACGCAATACAGCTTCTCCGCCGACCCCGAGCTGCGCGGCGCGCCTTCGGGCCACGCGCTGCCGATCCGCGAGCTGCGCCTGAGCGCCGGCGCCGGCTTCGTCGTCGCCATGGCCGGCGACATCATGAGCATGCCCGGCCTGCCGCGCGTGCCGGCGGCCGAGAGAATCCGACTGATGCCCGACGGCGAGATCGACGGCATCTTCTAGATCAACACTGTCATCCCGAGCATAGCGAGGGATCCAGGCGACACTGGATCCCTCGCTATGCTCGGGATGACAGAGGAGAACGCCCATGTCCAACACCGTCATCTACCGCGCGCGGCGCATCCTGACGATGAACCCCGCCAATCCCGAAGCCACGCATGTCGCGGTGCGCGATGGGCGGATCCTCGGCGCGGGGCCGCTCGAAGACCTGAAGGGCTGGGGCGAGCACACGCTGGATGAGCGGTTCGCCGACAAGGTGCTGATGCCGGGCTTCGTCGAGGGGCACAGCCACGCTTATGAGGGTGGGGTGTGGGCGTATCCGTATGTCGGGTATTTCGATCGGTTTGCGCCGGATGGGACGCGGCATGTCGGGCTGAAGAACATCGCCGAGGTCACGGCGCGGCTGCGCGAGATCGAGGCGGCGATGCCGCGCGATGGCAAGCCGTTGCTCGCCTGGGGCTTCGATCCGATCTATTTCGGCGGCCGGCGCATGGAGCTCGACGACCTCGACAAGGTCACCACCGAGCGGCCGGTGCTGGTGATCCACTCGAACTTCCACGTGCTCAACGTCAACTCGCCGGTGCTGCGCGCGGCCAACATCGATCGGCGCAGCAACGTGCATGGCGTGGTCAAGGATTGGGGCGGCGAGCCCACCGGCGAGCTGCAGGAGATGACCGCGAAGTACATGGCCTATCGCGCCAGCGGCATCAACATCGCCGCCGTGCTGTCGGACGAGGCCGCGGTGTGGCGATTCGCGCGCGTGGCGCAGCTCGCTGGCGTGACCACGGCGACCGACCTGCACAACGAGCTGCCGGAGAGCACGGTCGACGGCTATCTGCGCGCGTCCACCAACGCCGAGTTCCCGATCCGCCTGCTGCCGGCCTTCGGTGCGGCGTCGGTGCCGCCGGAGCAGGGCGTGGCGCGCATCAAGGCCTTGGTTGGGCGCAACAACGAGAGGCTGCGCTTCGGCCTGATCAAGATCGTCACCGACGGCTCGATCCAGGGGCTGTCGGCGCGCATGCTGTGGCCGGGCTACTACGACGGCACGCCCAACGGCGTGTGGAATGTCGGGCCGCAGGACATCGAGCGCATGCTGGGCGCCTATCACCGCGCCGGCTTCCAGGTGCACATCCACACCAATGGCGACGAGGCCTCCGAAGTGGCGCTCAACGCCATCGAGAATGTCGTGACGCAGATGCCGCGGCCCGACCATCGCCACGTGCTGCAGCATTGCCAGATGGCGCCGGCGTCGCAGTTCCGGCGCATGAAGGCGCTGGGTGTCGGCGTCAACCTGTTCGCCAACCACATCTACTATTGGGGCGACATCCACTACGCCAAGACCATGGGGCCGGAGCGCGCCGAGCGCATGGACGCGTGCGCGACGGCGCTCTCGACCGGTGTGCCCTTCGCCATCCACTGCGACGCGCCGGTGACGCCGATCGGCCCGCTGTTCACCGCCTGGTGCGCGGTCAACCGTCTCACCGCTTCGGGCCGCGTGCTCGGCGCACGCGAGCGCATCTCGGTGCCCGACGCGCTGCGCGCCATCACGCTCGGCGCGGCGTGGACGCTGCGTTTGGACGAGGAGATCGGCAGCATCGAGACCGGCAAGCGCGCCGACTTCGCGGTGCTCAACGACGATCCGCTCGCCGTGCCGCCCGAAGCGCTGAAGGATGTCGGCGTCTGGGGCACGGTGCTGGGCGGCAAGATCTTCGAGGCGCCCCGGCGGTGAGCGGGGTGAGCGCCGGGGGCGCGCCACTCCAGTGGCGCGTCGGCCGAACGAGAAGACGCGCCACTGGAGTGGCGCGCCCCGACCCGTTCAAGGTCTTCGGGCCGCGTCGCTCCGGCGACGCATCATGAGCGCCGCTGGAGCGGCGCGGCCCGCGGAGCGCCTGCCGGTCAGCGTGATCGGCGGCTTCCTCGGCTCGGGCAAGACCACGCTGCTCAACCGCCTGCTGCGCGATCGCGTGGGCCGACGCTTCGCCGTGCTGGTCAACGATTTCGGCGAGATCGACATCGATAGCCGCCTGATCGTGCAGCACGACGGGCGCACGATGACGCTCTCGAACGGCTGCCTGTGCTGCTCGATCGGCGACTCGCTGGTCACCGCGCTGATCGACATCGCCCAACGCCGCGGCGATTTCGACCACATGATCATCGAGACCAGCGGCATCGCCGATCCCGCGCGCGTCGCCGACCTGATCCGCATCGAGCCCGACTTCACGCTCGACGGCGTCATCGTGCTGGTCGACGCCAGCGCGCTACGCGCCCAGCTCACCGACCGCTACGTCGGCGACACCGCACGCCGCCAGCTCGCCGGCGCCGACCTGATCGTGCTCAACAAGCTCGACCTGATCGACGACCCGGCGCCCGTCCTCGCCGAGCTGCCGTCGGGACGTCCCATCCTGCGCGCGCGTCACGCCGACGTTCCACTCGACCTGCTCTTCGGCCTCGCGCCATCAGGCGCGCCGGCGCTCGCTTCACACGACATCGCGCTCCGCCGCTGGCACTTCACCGCCCGCGCACCGCTCGATCGCGTTTCTCTTGAACACGCACTCGCCGCGCTGCCCGACAGCGTCATCCGCGTCAAAGGCATCGTCGACCTCGCCGATTCGCCTGCGACCCAGACCATCGTGCAGCGCGTCGGCCGCCGCCTGACCCTCGAGCCCGGCGCCGCCTGGGGACTCGCCTTCCGCCACAGCGACATCGTCGCGCTCGGCACGCCCAACATGCCGTCGCCCACGGACCTCGCACGCGTGCTCGACGCGTCACGCACGACTCCTTGACGGAATCCATGTCCAGCTCGTGCTTTGACATGTCGCGCTCAAGCTTTGACATGTCATGCGCGTACACTAGGAAGAGAGAAGGGAAGGGGAAGAGTTCCGCCTTCGGCGGCGTCGCTGCGCTCCGCTGATGGGATGATTCGAAAGACAAAGAAGAGAGAAAGTGTTCATCGGGGTGGCCGAGGACGCAGATGGGGGCCGCGATGGGCCCGCCATCCGCTTCTGTTCATCGGGTCCCGTCAGGCTTCGTCGGCAATCATCGTGGCCAGCGAGAAACTCGGCGCCGGGGTTGGGCTGTCGGCGCACCGTTCCCCTCTGGGGAACGGCCTGGGCATGGTTGTAGCGCCCTTACCGCCGGCGCCCACGATGAACGGCGCACGACGGCTTATCCTGAGACTTCACGGATCTTGATCCGGATTCGTCGGCCCCGCGCACGGCGTCCCTGACGCTGGCGGTCCCCGGCTCGGCATCCGTGCGCCCTCTGCATCAGGGCCACGGCGGCGGTGGTCGTCGGCCGGTATGTGCACCCTCCCGAGGCGCCTCCAGACCCGTGCTGACGAAACGGCGATAAGTTTCTATTTTCGAGAAATTATGTCAACCGCTAATTGGGCTGCCAGGCGTAGCGGCGCAGGGCGGCCAGGGTGACGATTTGCAGGGTCGCGGCGTGCATCGCCTCCAGCACCACGTAGGGTGCCTTGCCGGCGTCGAGCGCCTCCTTCCAGCGCGCCGCGCACAGGCACCAGCGGTCGCCCGGTTTCAGGCCGGGGAAGCCGTACTCGGGCAGGGGCGTGCTGAGATCGTTGCCGGCCGAGCGGGAGAAGGCGAGGAACTCCGAGGTCATGATCGCGCAGACGGTGTGCAGGCCGCGATCCTCGTCGCCGGTGTTGCAGCAGGCGTCACGGTAGAAGCCGGTCAGCGGCTCGGTCGAGCATGGCCGCAACGGCCCGCCCAGCACGTTGATCGCCGCGCGGCGGCCGGGTTCATGCGCCTGGTCGAACATGGGGTAGGCCTCGATGCGTCACGCGGGGAGAGCGCAACTTATCCCTTCCGGGGCCGGCTCGTCGCTGATAAAACCCGTGCGCCTTCAAGGGTTTCCGGGACCCAATTGTCCGGGGCATCGGGGCGTAGCTCAGCCTGGTAGAGCGCTTGCCTTGGGCGCAAGAGGCCGTCGGTTCGAATCCGGCCGCCCCGACCAATCGCCCCGGATGCTGGGACAACGACGCGCTGGGGATGGGAGTCGATGCTGGTCAGGATCTTTAAGCCCGCGAAGACGGCGATGCAGTCGGGCGTCGGCAACACCAAGGAGTGGGTTCTCGAGAGCGAGCCCACGCGCAAGGAGATCGACCCGCTGATGGGCTGGACCAGCTCGCGCGATACGATGGGCCAGGTGCGGCTGTACTTCGCCAGCAAGGACGAGGCGATCGCGCACGCCCAGAAGCAGGGCTGGCGGTACACGATCGACGAGCCCAAATCGCGCGCCATCAGACCCAAGGCCTACGCCGACAACTTCGCCTTCACCCGCGTCGGCCGCTGGACCCATTGAGGCGCCCGTAGCTCAGGGGATGAGAGCAACCGCCTTCTAAGCGGTAGGTCGTTGGTTCGAATCCAACCGGGCGCGCCATATCTACGCCGAGTCCGCGATATTCCGCGAGCGGTGACGCCAGATCACGACGGCAAGAACTCTTCGTCGTGTGAGAGGCGATGTTCGGTGGCGTTCTGCGTTCGCGTACTCGTCGCCCTTGGGACGCTAGCATTTCAGGTCGCTGATCTCACGATCGATCAGAAAAGGCAGCCCGCTACACCGGCTCGCCCAGCGCCTCAGTCAACAACCGCGGTGGCAGTTTCTGCGCCAGAGTCGCGGCAAGCTTCGACTCCAGATCGCGTAGCTTGCCTTCCAACGTCGCCATGCCCTGCGCGCCGAAGGCCTCGATGTAGCGTTGCGTTTCGCCCTTGGCGAAGAGCTCAACCAGAACGGTGCCGTCGATCCAGACTTTCACGATCTTGAACAGGCCGGTCTCGACCTCCTGCGAACGCCAGCCTTCGCGCTTGACTATCGTCTCGATCTCCTCGCTGCTCTTCACCGTGCCGATCAGCACGTGTCCGCTGCCCGGCGCGAAGCTCGCCGGCCGCTGCTTGAGGCCAAGCGGCGCGTCGGGGTCAAGCACGGTTGTCGCCGGAAGGATCTCCAGCAACGAGCCCCGGTCGTCGCCGGCAAGGACGAACCAGGCCCCGTGCGGAAAAGGCGGCGTCGGTGCGCGCATCGCCGTTGCGCCGGTGAGTTCCGCCAGTGCATGCGCAACGCGGCCGGGGTCGCTGACGCCGAATGACATGTGGTGGATCATGAGGAAGAGACTCCTGCAAGGGGTGCAAACCGTTCTTCTGGCTGCCAGCGGGGCCGCCTCATCCGCGCCTCTTGCGCGCACTCTTTATCAGCGCTTTGACCGCCCACTGAGCGGCTTCCGCCGCTTCGGCGCCCGAAAGACGCCAGTTGTCTTTTATCGATTCCCAGCCGGTCGCCGAGCACAGCACGGTGACCGATGCCAGCAGGCTCATCGCTTCCGCCTCGGGCATCGTCTCTATCACCGGCCTCAGGGCTTTCGAGAACTTGTTCCGTCGTGCGCCGGCATTGGCGACGCGCACCGCCCGGCCGTGCGGATCGTGCATCATCGCCCGCACCAGCGCTTCATCGCGGTCGAAGGCGTCAAAAAGCGCCGGGATGTGTGAGACGACCTCGTCGGGCGTCGTCGGGAGCGGAGGCACTTTGATGAGCTCGTTCACCCACCGCCAGAACGCGCCGAACAGTTCGTCCCGGCTTTGGAAATAACGATAAAGCGTGCGCTGCGGTACACGGGATTCCTTGGCAAGAAGCTCGAAGGTTACTTCGCTGCCCCGCCTCAAAAGACCTGCCACGCCTTCCATGATCCGGCTTGCCGTCATAGCCGCGAGTTCCTCGCGAGGCGACAGTCGGGATGATTTCGCGTTCATGGCAGTCATAGTGCCATCATGGCATTTATGCTGTCAAGAGCGTAGAGGTGAGGCTGAGGACGTGTGGGACCCAAGCAGGTTCGGATCAGAACGGTCGTCGGGTCGAGGTTGTCAGTGAGGTCTTGGACGGGGCGCTGCGGTCGCAGCAGTCAAGCCGCAGCGCTGCCGCACGCTCCGCTCCGCTCCGCCGTGGGCGGGATTGGCGTAGAACGGAGCGCAATTTCATAGCGCTTCAACGGAAACGTAGTTATCGGTTTCATCAACGCTGGCGCGCCAGCCTTTCGTGACGAAGCCTGGCGGCAGAGGGCTAGTGTTGTGTTGTGAATCTCGAAGGCCTACATGCGCTGTCGGTCGAAAGGTCGATGTGAAGGTCCCTGATGACCGACGTGACAACGCACGTGCTGACGACGGTGAACGCTTCCTACGGAGCGGGCCTATCCGCGCGCCAGCTTGCGGCGAAGATCGTCGATCCTTCCAGTGTCACCACGTGCGACGCTTCCGTCTTCGCGTTCTTTTCGGAAGTGAGCCCGTCGATGCAGACCGCTTTTGTCGAGAAAATGGGGCTGGACAAGCTCGCGGTCCGGGATGCCGCGCGCCAGTTTTCGTCGATGGCGGATATCTCCCTTCCGCTTGCCGCGTGAGTCAGTGGCGGCGCGCCGACCAAGCCAATGGCGGCTGCTTCTGGGCATGAGCTCGATCTTGAAACGGCCGCCGAGATCATCGCGAAGAAGGTTTACTACCGCGGTGCACGGATGCAGCCCCGCGACATGTTCGATGTCGCCGCTGTCGCTGAACACCATGGCGACGACTATGTGATAGCGGCGCTGCGAATGTGCGGCGAAAGCCGGTGTGTCGAGGCACTGCGACATGTCGAGCGCATGAGCGCGGACTTCGCGGAGAGGATCATCGGACAGCCAATGTTTCGGGAGCGGAACCAGCGCCTGGTGCGCCAGGCGCGACCGACAACCGCGCGGCTGCTGAAATTGGCGACGGCGAGGTAGAGAACGCGCCGGGCGTCTTGACGAATTCCATTAGTGTCAGTATATATGACATCAATAGTGTTATGGTGTCATGAAATCCACCGTCAAGTACGAAAGCCCCCTGCGGGACGAGCAAAAGGCCGAGACGCGCCGTCGCATCGTGGCGGCGGCCGAGCGGCTGATGCAGGACGCCGACCTCGGCGAACTCACCTTCGCCGCCGTCGCGCGCGAAGCGGGCGTGCAGGAGCGCACGGTCTATCGCCACTTCGCGACCAAGGGCGAGCTGCTCGACGCGCTGTGGGATGCGCTCGATCCGCGCATCGGAACGGGCAGCTTCCCGAACTCGGAGACGGCGCTCGTCGAGGCGCCGCGCCGCGTCTTCTCGGCCTTCGACGACAACGAGAATCTGATGCGCGCCTTCTGGTCGACGCCGCAGGGCCGTGAGTTTCGCCTGCGCGTCAACGACAAGCGCAAGGAGGCGATCCGCAAGGCCGTCGCCGACGCCGTCAAGGATCTGCCCGCGAACGAGGCCCGCTGGGTCACCGCGACCGCGCAGCTGCTCTATTCGGGCGCCGCCTGGCTGACCATGAAGGACTATTGGAGCTTCTCGGGCGAGGAAGCGGGCAAGGCCTCCTCGTTCATGCTGCGACTGATCTTCGATGCGGCCCGCCGCCGCGCAAACACGAAAGGACCGAAGTCATGATGTTCCACGCCTCCATGCCGGCGCGAAACCCTGAGCATGTCGCGAAAGTGATCGCCGAGCTCTGGCGCGGCGTCTCGTTTCCCTTCCCGCCGTTTCCCGGCGCGTTCATCGCGCTCGCCGCCGATGAGCGCGGGACCGAAATCGAGGTCGTGCCCGCGACGCAGGAGAACGTGATCGGCGCGACGGAGGTCGCGACCCGCGAGAACCCGGGCGCAACCGGCGCGTCCGCCTGCCACTTCGCGATCGCCACGCCGCTCGGCGAGGACGAGGTGTTGGCGATCGCCAAGCGTGAAGGCTGGCACGCGGCGGCATGCGACCGCGGCGGCTGCTTCCACGTCATCGAATTCTGGGTCGAGAACCGTTTCCTGCTCGAAGTGCTGACCCGCGAGATGCAGAGCGAATACCTCGCCTTCATGAAACCCGCGATCTACGCCAAGACGTTCGGTTTCCCGCAGGCGGCGTGATCACCCAAGCGTCGTCCGCCAGAGCGGCGAAGCGATGACGACGAAGCGATAGACGAACGTCGAGACCCCCGGTGAGGTGGAAGCCGGACAGCGGCATTCACGCCGCCGTCCGCGTTTCGAGGAAGCCCTGGATGTAGGCCTCCTGGATCACCTCGGTCAGCGCTCGCCCTCGATCTCCAGCGACCGCCCGTCGGCGAAAGCGATTGTGTCGCGCGGCACATCGGCGTCGAGGGGCTTCGCCGCAGGCGTGCCCGGATTCATCACCTCGTTGGTCATCGGTGATCTCTCGGTTGCTGATTGGCCTTCGCAACCCGAGTATCGCCGGCGACCGCCGCAAGGCCTCTCGCTCGCTACGGCGCGAGTCGGGCAACGCGCATCGCGATCGGCCGTCCTCCACTGCGCTGCACCGCTACCAGGGACACGACCGAATGGATTATCTCCGCTTCTGAGCTCAACGTTAAGTAACCCCGCCGCCTGATTCAGTTTTCTCTTCTGATGTCATTACATTGTCGGCCAGGTTTCCAATTTTATGTGCAGCCGACGTTGATCTGACGCTATGAATGATATAGCGTCAAATTACTTAGGGACATTTCTTCTATTTAAACATCACTGAATTCACCCAAGTCATTCTGAGCGTACGCGTTTAGTAGGATTCATTGACGCAAGGCGAATACTCCCCCTGCCGGATACCATAATGATTCCGGCGATCGTCGAAGATGACGTGTTTCCGCACGGCGCCAATACCCCGACAGGAACGCTTCTTCTTCCCGGTGCGGTCCATCCCGGTCCAGGGGCGGTCTTCGATCAGGAGGGGGACTATTATGCACTTGAACCGCATGATGAATGCTGTGGCTGCGCGCCTGCGTGGTCGCGGCCGGTCGGATACCGCGACCACGCTGTGGGCCAACCAGGCGGGCGGCACGACCATTCTGATGGCCGCGGCGGTGCCGGTCTTCATTGGTGGGCTGGGTCTCGGTGTCGACACCAGCGTCTGGTACATGGAGAAGCGCCGGGTCCAGCAGCAGGCCGACGCGGCCGCGCTGGGCGCCGCCCGCATGCTGGCCTCCGGCCAGACCGCCGTCGATGCTCGGGCGGCCGGCGTGCGTGACGCGGAGCGCAACGGCTACACCGCGGTGAGTGGCGCGAGCATCACCGTCAACACGCCGCCGACCTCCGGCGCCTATGCCGCCAAGACCGGCGCGGCCGAGGCGATTATCGTCAGACCGTTGCCGTCGATGTTCAGTGGCTTCATGCTCGGCAGCGCGGCGCGGACGGTCAGGGCTCGTTCGGTGGGCTACACCCCGCCGGCGCAGAAGAAGAACCTCGAGGTCGCGCTGGTGCTCGACGTGTCGTCCTCGATGAACGGCTCCACCGAAACCGCCGGTGTGACCAAGATGGCAGCGCAGCAGGACGCCGCCAAGCAGCTGATCAACATCGCCGTCCAGGCCAACCAGTCCGTCTACACCTCGCGTGTGGCGCTGGCGCCGTTCTCATCCTCGGTGAACGTGGGCAGCGCCTACTTCACCACCGTCACCAACAAGACCCAGTCGGGCAGCTGGAGCGGCGTTGTCGAGCGCTCGGGGACCTACAAGTTCACGGATGACCCGCCGAACGCGACCTACAGGTACTTCGGCGACTTCAGGAGCAAGCGGTCCGGCGCGATGGGCGACTACGCGTCCTATGTCCAGGGCCTGAGCAGCCAGACGCCGGGCTCGGCCAACAAGATCAAGCCGCTGTCGAGCGACAAGGCCACCCTGGAGACGGCGGTCAACTCGCTCACGGGGGCCGGCACGACCGCGGCGCATCTCGGCCTGGCCTGGGCGTGGTACATGATATCGCCGAAGTGGGACGCCATCTTCACCGGCGTGAACCTGCCGAACGCCTACAACACGACCAACACCTACAAGGCGATCGTCGTGCTGTCGGACTTCGACTTCAACAGCTACTACGAGTCGGGCAACGGCACGGCGAACTACCAGTTCGAGCAGCTGTGCACGCAGATCAAGGCCGCCGGCGTGAAGATCTTCACCATCGGCTACAACGTGGTGAGCTCGGGCGACAACACCCGCCGCATCAACTGCGCCAGCCCGACCGAGGACGGCCAGAGCTACACCTTCACGACCAACACGGTCGAGGGGCTCATGGAGGCCTTCGAGGCGGTCGCTGTGGCGACCGTGGGCGGCGCCAGCGAGCCGATCCTGCGGATCGTCGAGTGAACAAGAAGGGAGGCTGCCGCGGCAGCCTCCCATCTCCTTCTCAACGAAGAGAATCAGTCGATAGCCTGGCGGAACTCCGCGGGGACGCGAATTTGGACCAGCAAAGAGACCGCTTCGAACGGGCTCTTTCGATCTGCCGAGCGCATGAACGCCGACTTCGCTGAGAAGATCGTCAGTCAACTGATGTACCGGGAGCGGAACCAGGGATTGGCGCATCGGCCGCCACCGACGACGGCGCGGCTCCTGAGATCGCCAATGCAGAAATAGCGCGCGCCATCCGACCCAAGACCCACGCCGAAAATTTCGCCTTCAACCGCGTCGACCGCTAAACCCATTGAGGCGCCCGTAGCTCAGTGGATGAGAGCAACCCTTCCCAGCCGGGCGCGCCAATCGCCGGCGCGGATGTGCGGGGCGACACCGGAAACCTATCGGTACTACCTCCAAGGAATAGGTTCGCGCTGGGAAACGGCAGCTAGTATGTCGCCCTTATGCCGCGAACAACAGCCCTCGCCCTAGCCACGCTCTTCGGATCCGGAGGCTTGAAGTGCGGTTGACCATGCTGTTCCACCAGGCCGTGGCGTGGTTGCAGCTGCATCTGCGCGAGGCCTGCTACGCCACGGCGGGCGTCTTGTTGGTGCTGCAGAGCATCGCGGCATTCGTCAGTCCTATTGGTGCATGGTCACTGTGCGTCGCGGCCATCGCCTGCCTCGTGACGGCCAATCTCGATCGCATCGGCAATTCGTCGGCGCCGGTCGAAGCCCAGCTGTTGATGAAACAGGCGCGGGACAGCATCGAGCATATGGGCCAGCTGCTGCGTATGAGCGTTCGAGCGCGGCTTGAGATGACCCAGCGGATGCCGCGCCGGGAAGCCTACAGCGATGCGGAGATGGAGACGGCGCTGAGCGAGGCGGTAGGGCTGCTTCGCGCCGCTGGCGTACCTGATACTGAAATCGCCACGATCAGGGAGCAGGCTTGGGACAGGTGGGTCCGCTTCGACTATGTGCTGTGCGCCCTTGGCGGCAACACGGCCATCGCCAATCCCACGATCGAGATCGCCCGGGAGTGGAACCGGATCCGGGAGTTCGGGACCAATCCCACGCCGGATGAAGTCGACTCGTTCCTGAAGCGCATCGGTTGCTTCGAGGGGCTGTGGAAGGATCTGGCGGAGGGATTTCGCTACTACGCGCAGCACCGGATTCACCAGCGGCCGGACATATGGGCGCGTCGGCACGACGTGAAGGCACTCACCGTCAAGTCGTCGTCACCGGCGATCAGTCAAAGACCAAGTCTGCGGATCGATCGCGTCGAAGTGCTGCCGCAATCGGCACCGGCGGCGCCCAGCGCGGCGCGCATCGAACCCGCCTGGCCCGAGGATGTCTGGCCACCACGCTGATCCCCGCGTCGGAATCACAGCGGGTCGCGTTCGGTTGTTGGTGTCGAGCACATAGGCGGGCATCACAGAGGCTCGCGGACCTCGCCGCGAAGTTGTTCGCGCCCGGCCGTGAAGTCGTCGCTGAGCCGTGGATCACCCTGGAACAGGTCGTCCCGCCGCTTGCGATGGGGCGCGATCACGCGACCGCTTCGCGCTACGTCGCCCCTTAGAATGAGGCGGCGCGATCCGCGCTCTGTCTCAGTTGTGCAGCGAGTGCCGCGGCGCGCGCTTTAAGCCAGTTCTTGTGCGTCGCCTCGACTTGCATGAGCGCTGCGAAGACGGACATCGCGGGCGCGGGCATCCCCGTGCGCCCGAGCGCGTAGATCTGGCAGTAGAACCAGAATTGTGTGGCGAAGCCGCTGATGGCGCGGATCGATTTGACACCATTGAGCAACGACAACCATTTCGGTAACAGCGCCAACGATTTTTCCTTGCGCGGAAGCTCTTCCGCGCCGGCAATCAGCGCCCGGGGGCCGTCGGGCATGACGCAGAGCGGGCGCCCCAAACCGATGACATCGCACGCGCCTGTCTCGACCGCCTGCTCCATCGCCGCGCGCGAGCGAAAGCCGCCCGTCACCATGAACGGCACGGCGATAGCCTGTTTCATCGCTTTGGCGAAATCGACGAAATAGGCCTCCCGCGCCAGCGTCGAGACCGCGACGTTTTTCTGGGCTTCGGGCGCTTCCATGCCTTCGATGCCCAAGAGCTTCGGTTGTTCATAGGTGCCGCCGGAAATCTCGATCAGGTCGACGCCCGCCTGCTGCAGCCAGTGCGCGACTTTGAGGCTGTCCTCGAACGCGAAACCGCCTTTCTGAAAGTCGGCGCTGTTGAGCTTTACCGCGAGCGGGAACTCCTTCCCTACGACCCTACGCGTCGCGCTCACGACATCGAGCAGAAATCGCGCACGGCTTTCAAGCGATCCGCCCCATTGATCATTGCGCTGGTTGGAGCGCGGACTGAGAAACTGCGAAATGAGATAGCCGTGCGCGGCGTGGATTTCGACGCCGGTGAAACCCGTCTCCTTGCATACGCGTGCGGCCATCGCGAACCGCCCGACCAGCGCGGGGATTTCCGCAGCGTCGAGAGCAACCGGCTTGCCGAACTGACCGCCAGGCAGGCCTAGCTTCACTACCGAGGGCGCCTTTGGGTGCGGATTGACGCTCGCCATCGTTTGGCGCCCGGCGTGCGCGAGCTGCGCCCAGAAGTGGTTGCCGTTGCGTGTCGCGGCTTTCGTCCAACGCTGAAGGGCCGCGCGCATCGCCTCGTCGGGCTCGCGGTCGATGATCACGTTGCCGGGACGCTCCAGGTGATCGGCGTCGATCTGAATATTGCCCGAGAGCAGAAGGCCCGCGCCGCCGTCCGACCAGATGCCGTAGAGCCGTTCAAGTTCTGGTGTCGGACGCCCCATTGGATCGGCGAGGCCTTCAGTCATGGCCGCCTTGGCGAGCCGGTTGGGCAGTGTCGCCCCGCAGGGCAGGGGGAAGGGGCGCGCGAGCGGGCTCTCGGTCATCTGGCTCTCCCTGGTCTGATGAGCGAGCAGTTTGCTCCGTGTCATAGAGGGGAGGAAGCGCTAGCGGTCGTCGTGGCGGGCCCGGGTCCGTCGGAGCACAAGGTCGTGCGCTGGCGCTGCGTGGACTTGCAGGCCGAGGTGGCGAAACGCTTCAACGTCGAGGTGCACGAGGGCACGATCGGCCGGTGGCTGCACGAGCACGAGTTGACCCGGCTGCAACTGCGTCCGAGCCATCCCAAGAAGAGTGCCGAGGCGGAAGAGGCTTTTTCGCCGGGCCGGGCGCCTATGTCTACGAGGCCGCCGGCAACGTCGACACCTGGACCTGCGTCGGCGAGGAACCCTGTGTCGTGCAGATCAGCATGACGGGGCGGCTGGCCTATGTCGGCGACTCCGGCGAGACCCGCGACTACACGGACACGCCCAAGCTCAAGGCGCAGTACCTCGCCTGGTGCCGCGCCAACAACCACGAGCCGCGCGCGCTCGGTGCGCTCGATTGAGGCCAGCCGCGGCGGCGCGCCGACGCGGTCACTCCATCGCCGTCCGATGCAGGTTCTCGAGAACCCGAC
>CAYTFW010000091.1:0-25319 GCA_964437145.1 uncultured Rhizobiaceae bacterium | reverse complement strand
ACCTTGTTGGGCGGCACCAGCGCGCCGGCGGCGACCACCGCGCCGCTCTCGACCACGCAGTTGTCGAGCACCGTGGCGTGCATGCCGATGAAGGCGTCGTCCTCGACCGTGCAAGCGTGCAAGAGCGCCATGTGGCCGACCGAGACGTTCTTGCCGACGATGGTCGGCACGCCGCGCGCGGCGATGTGGATCACCGTGCCGTCCTGGATGTTGCTGTTCTCGCCGATGCGGATGCCCGGCCCGTCGCCGCGCAGCACGCAGGTGAACCAGATGCTGGCGTTGGCGGCGATATCGACATCGCCGATCAGGGTGGCGTTGGGCGCAATAAACGCGCTGGGATCGACGCGCGGCACGAAATTGTTGAACGGAATGATCAGCCCGGCCATCGACTCCCCGCTCCCGCGCGTCTGTGTTCTCGCCGACACACCATGACGGACGTGTGACGGCGGTCAAGGCGTGGAGCCATGCGAGTTCTTGATTCCCGCGCTGTTCGGCGTATGTATCGCAGCGCGAACCGGCTGTGGTTCGTGTCCCGTTCATCAAGAGGATAGAGGTGATGTCCACCACGGCGAACATGCCCCGGGTTTTCATCGACGGCGAAGCCGGCACCACCGGTCTTGGCATCCGCGAGCGTCTGCTCCAGGTGCCGGGCATCCAGATGGTCAGCGTGGCGGCCGAGCGACGAAAGGACCCCGAGGCGCGCCGCGCCGTGATGTCGGACGTCGACGTCGTCATCCTCTGCCTGCCCGACGACGCGGCCAAGGAGTCGGTGGCGCTCGCCGACTCGCTGGGCGACAAGGGGCCCCGCATCCTCGACGCCAGCACCGCGCACCGCGTCGCGCCCGACTGGGTGTTCGGTTTTCCCGAACTGACGCCGCAGCAGCCGGCGGCGATCCGCGCCGCGCGCAAGGTGAGCAACCCCGGCTGCTACCCCTCGGGCGGCATCGCGCTGCTGCGTCCGCTGGTCGACACCGGCTTCATCCCGCGCGACTACCCGATCGTCGTGCACGCCGTCTCCGGCTACAGCGGCGGCGGCAAGTCGATGATCGAGGCCTTCGAGACCGGCAAGGCGCCGGCTTTCGAGGTCTATGGCCTGCGCATGGAGCACAAGCACGTGCCCGAGCTGCAGCTCTACTCCGGGCTGACGCGCCGGCCGATCTTCGTGCCGCAGGTGGGCAATTACCGCCAGGGCATGATCGTCAACGTGCCGCTGCATCTCGACACGCTGAACAAGAAGCCGAAGGCCGCTGACCTGCACGCCGTGCTGGCTGACTGGTACAAGGGCAGCGATCGCATCAGCGTCGTGCCGGTGGACAGCGCCGACAAGGCGGTCGACCGCCTCGAGCCGGAGGCGCTCAACGACACCGACAAGATGGAGCTGCGCGTCTACGCCAACGAGAAGCATGGCCAGGTGATCTTGACCGCGCGGCTGGATAACCTCGGCAAGGGCGCCTCGGGCGCCGCCGTGCAGAACCTCGGCGTGATGCTGGGGCTGGCGGCGTAAGCGCCGCCGTATAGGATCATGGGAGCGTCGGCGTCTCGCCGGCCTCTTCCATGAGCCGGCGGGACGCCGGCGCTCCCAGGTGAGAGCTTCCGATGCCGCAGTTCGAATCCGACGGCCACGCCATCGCCTATGACGAATTCGGCGGCCCCGACGCCAAGCGGCGCATCGTGCTAGTGCACGGCTTCAGCTCGAACAAGTCGGAGGGCTGGAAGCGCATGGGCTGGTACGAGGCCTTCGCCGCCAAGGGCTTCAAGGGCGTGGCGCTCGACGCGCGCGGCCACGGCCAGAGCGCCAAGCCGCACGACCCCGCCGCCTACGACCGCAAGGCGATGGCGCACGACATCGTGGCGTTGATGGACCATGTCGGCTTCGCGCGCGCCAATCTGCTGGGCTTCTCCATGGGCTCACATCTCAGCCTGACCGCCGGGCTGCTGTGGCCCGAGCGCTTCGGCGACCTGATCCTGGGCGGCATCGGCGGCAAGCTGCTCGAGGACTCACCGCGCGACGACAGCATGGCCGAGGCGATGGAGGCCGAGGATCCGGCGACGATCGCCGATCCGATGCGCCGTAGCTTCCGCCAATTCGCCGACGAGCAAGGCGAGGACCGCCTGGCGCTGGCCGCCTGCTCGCGCGGTGCGCGCTTCCCGATCGACCGCGCGGCGCTGGGCAAGCTCGATCTCGCGACGCTCGTGGTCGCCGGTTCACACGACGAACTCGCCGGTAACCCGCGCACGCTGGCCCAGGCGATCCCCGGTGCCAAGGCGGTCAGCATTCCCGGCTGCGACCACTTCTCGATCATCGCCCACGCGCTGTTCAAGGCGAGCGTGATCGACTTCCTTGAGGGCTTTCTCGATTGAGATCGGGCCGCTAGCCTGCCCGCTCTCTTGGCGACAGCACATGGAGGTAGGCTATGCGGCTCGCGTGGACTGCGCTGATCGTGTTGGGCATGTGGATGCCGGGTACGGCGATGGCCGCCTGGTACATCTATTGCCGCAACGACCGCATCGTGATCGATGCCCGCCCTCTCTCGCAGATGAAGAGCGGTCGCGACGACTCGACGCTCTGCATCATCGGTCCGACCTTCGAATTCGGCCCGGACGCCAAGACCTGGGTCGAAACCAATCTGCGCAAGAGAGAGGGTGACTCTTGCTCGTGCCGTTAGGCACATAGCGAACCAAAGAAAAAGGGCGCCTTGCGGCGCCCTTTTCCATTCCAATGCTGGAGAACGATCAGCGCTTGGAGAACTGGAAGCGGCGGCGGGCGCCGGCGCGGCCGTACTTCTTGCGCTCGACCACGCGCGGGTCGCGCGTGAGGAAGCCGCCCTGCTTCAGCGGCGGACGCAGCTCCGGCTCGAAGCGGGTCAGCGCCTGCGAGATGCCGTGGCGCACGGCGCCGGCCTGGCCCGACAGGCCGCCGCCAACCACCGTGGCGACAACGTCGAACGCATCGACGCGCCCGGCGATCTGGAACGGCTGCTGGATCATCATGCGCTGGGTCGGACGCGCGAAGTAGACGCTCTGGTCCTTGCCGTTGACGGTGATCTTGCCGGAGCCGGGCTTCAGCCAGACGCGCGCGACGGCGTTCTTGCGCCGGCCGGTGGCGTATGAGCGGCCCTGGGCGTCGACCTCCTTGCCGCGCGCCTTGGGCTCGGCCGCCGCCATGCTGGCGACGATGTTGGCCGCGGACTTGCGCAGGCCGGAAGTGGGCGTGGTCGTCGGTTCGATGGCCATGGTCAGCCGATCCTCGAGTTCTTGCGGTTCATCGCGGCGATGTCGAGCTTCACGGGCTGCTGCGCTTCGTGTGGATGGCTCGCGCCGGCATACACCTTGAGGTTCTTCATCTGCTTACGCTGCAGCGGCCCGCGCGTGATCATGCGCTCGACCGCTTTCTCGATGACGCTCTCGGGGTGCTTGCCGCCCAGGCGCTGGGCGATCGTCGCCTGCTTGATGCCGCCGGGATAGCCGGTGTGCCAGTGGAACACCTTGTCCGACACCTTGTTGCCGGTCAGGCGCACCTTCTCGGCGTTGACCACGACGACGTTGTCGCCGCAATCGACATGCGGGGTGTAGGTGGCGAGATGCTTGCCGCGCAGGCGCGTGGCGATGATCGAAGCGAGGCGGCCCAGCACGAGGCCGTCGGCGTCGATCAACACCCACTTCTTCTGCACCTCGGCGGGCTTCAGGTTGAAGGTCTTCATCGGTCCAATCCGCTAAAACGGTGCGCGGAGATACGTGAGGCGGCGCGGCAAGTCAAGCACATGGCCACACTAACGCAGCCACAAATCAAGCAAAATCAATGAACTAGAAATGCGGTATTATTTTACCCCAAGCCCTATGCGCGGCGGGATCGAATAGGTCAGCGTGACATGGGCGATCGGCTCGGGCCGCCCATCGGAAAAGATCGACATCTCGGCCACCGCCAGACGCTGGCCCAGCTTCAACAGGCGCGCCTCGCCGATCAGGTCCCTGCCCGCCTCGCCCGGCCGCAAGAAGTTGATGTTGAGGTTGGTGGTCACGGCGCCCGCGACCTTGCCGATCTGCGAGAGGATCAGGAGGTACGTGCCGCAGTCGGCCAGCCACATCATGGTCGGGCCCGATACGACGCCGCCGGGCCGCAGATGGCGCCGGTCGATCAGAGCGCGCACCTTGATATGGCCTTCACCAACCGCGTCGACCTTCACCGTGACATTGGCCTGCGCCTCAGGGAACTCGTCGCGCAGAAAGGCCTCGAGCTCGGGCCCGCTCATCACTACTGGCATGGCGCGGACCCTACCTTAGGCGGCGGTGGATTGCGCGCGTAGCGACGGCCTGCGACGACATTCCTCGGCCAGCCACGCCACCGCCTTCACAGCGGCGTCGAATGCGGCCAGCGCCGAGGGATGGGCCGCGCCCGAGAAGTAGCCCACCGGCGTCCAACCGCCGGCATCCTCGGGATCGCGGCGGAACGTCTCGAAGCCGTAGCTGCCATCGGGCCGGCGGAACAGGTCGACGCAGCGGTCACGCTGGGCGTTCTCGACGCTGGCGAAGACCAGCCAGGACTTGTCGATACGCCGCGACATGGTCCTAGCGCCAGTTGGCGAAGGCTTCCGTCGCCATGTGATAGCCGAGCGCGCGATAGGCCTCGAACTGTTCCTCATCGAAGAACTGGTCGCCGGTGCTGTGATGCGGGAAGTCCTTCTCCACCGCGCGATACTTCAGTACCGACTCGTCCTCACGTCCCGTCAGGCTGCTCTTGATGTAGATCAGCCAGCCGTACGCGCCGCGGCCATAATCGATGCGGCCGATGGCGAAATGCCGCTTGCTGATGCCGTCCTTGTTCGGCCTGATCGCCGAGGCGTCGATATCGATGTTCACCGCCCGGTCGATGCGCGCGAAGCGCACAAGATCGCCGAGGCTGGTGAACGAGAACTTACCGTCCTGCTCCGCGTCGATGGCGATGATCACCCGACAGCGCCGGCGGATCAGCTCGTAGATGCCGAGGTTCTCGATGTGCCCGCCATCGGACAGGTTGACGAAGTCCGACTCGGTATCGAGCGCGCCCACCATCTCGCGCAGCAGATGGCCAACGCCCGCGTGCGGAAACGCCGGATACTGGTTTGGTGCAATGGGCGCGAAACGGTCCGACATCACCACCGCTGGATTGGGCAGCCAATAGCCCAGCCGCACGTTGACCAGCGCCAGCAGGAAGCGCAGCGCCGGGCTGGTCCTGCGGCCGGCGTTGGCCGACGCCGCCGCGCCCGAGATCGCCATCGCCGACGACAGCTTGAAGCGTGAGAGCACCTCCTCCAGCGCCTCGGTACGCATGTAGTCGACCTGCGTGCTGCCAATATGGATCGGCGAGAAAGTAAAGAAGGTCGAGTTACGGCCGCGACCGCGATACACGTCGTGATCGATGAAGTTGAGCGCCGCGTTGATCAGCGGAAACGGCGCGGTCTTCACGTCCATGGCGCTGAGCTTCAGCTCGCTTTGCGGGCGGACCCGGCTGCGATCCGTCAGATCGGCCGAGAACAGGAAGGTGTTGGCCAGCTTGTCGCGATAGTGGCTGTGTGGCGACACCTCGTTGGCCCTATACAGCCTCTTGTTGAGGCACCACAACAACGCCCCTGTCAGGCCCAGCGTGAGCACAGCATCGACGATCATCGCCGGCTTGCCGAACGACTCGATGAACGTCACGACCGGTAGCGTGCGCCCGATACTCTGCGGGAAGCCAAGGTCGACATGACTCCAGATGCCGCCATAAAGCGCAACCGAGGCAGTGATCAACAGGCTACCGCCCCACAGCAGCACCGGGCCGACTAGCGCCGCCGCCAACAACAGCAGCGCGCGCCGAACCATCGGCGGTAACTTCTCGAAGCGGCCAAACCAGGTCGACGCCACGGCCGCCGCGGCCATCGCGCCGGCGCCCTGCCACGACAGCTGGCCGCGCTCCATCGCAGCGCCGAACCAGGCCGCCGCTACGGGCTGCAGCATCAGGAAAAGCGCGCCGACGCCGACCAGCAGCGCCTGGGCCTGGGCCTGCCGATAGGATTCGCGCGCCAAGCCAGCCGCTGCGTCGACGCTGTATCGTTGTGACGCTAACCCGCGACGTGCCCGCCACGCGCCGTGCCAGCGTTCGAACTCGATCCGGCGCCGCCATTCCAGCGCCGCCACCATCGCCACGATGAGGCCGGCGATCACGCCGTAGGCTAGGTCGATGACTCCCGCGATCGCCGTAACGAGAGCGCCCGCCGAAAACAACATCAGCCAGGCAACGCGATGCCGGCCGGTTTCCAGGAGATCGCGCACCGGGCGGCTCATGGCGAAAAACACCGCCCACAAGATGCCCAGCACTGCCGCCGTCGCGCCCAGCAGCTCAGCCGCCTGGCCAGCATGACGCAGGCGCGGACACAACAGCAGCCCAAGGGTGATTGCCGACAGCGTCAACACCAGCGGCAGCATCGCCCACAAGTTCATGAACAGCCCGCGCACCAGCAGCACGGGCGCGAAGCCGTATTCCAGCACCCTACCGCGCGGGACCAGATACTGCGCGTTGGCCCTCAGATAGCGGAACAACACAGTCTCGCGGATCCCCACGACGTGCGGGAACGGAAAGATCCAGCCCTTGCGCGGGGTGGGAAAGCCCTGGCTCGGCTTGCCCCTAGCGCTGCCCGACTGCGCGCCGGCCGTCGAACGCACCGGCTCGACGGTACGACTGAGATAGCGCACGCCGGCGATGTTGGCGTTGAGGCAGGCCGCGGCGTAGCCGCCGCCCGAGACGCTCGAGAGGTAGTCGACCTGCCGCATCACACCTTTGGCGTCGAGCGCTTGCATCGCGCCCAGACAGGTCGCGGCCGAGCGGATGCCGCCGCCTGAAAGCGCCAGGCCGACGAGATTCTCCGGCTGGGGTTGGTCGCGCGGACCGTCGCCCTCGTCCCAATCATCCTTACGCAGCGGCCAGCGATCGGGCGGCCAGGCCCCGCCGGGGCGCGGCGGCAGATAAGCGCCGGTGTCACGGAAACGCTCGGTCTCGACGAACGCGACGAGCCGCGCGCCATCGCCACCGGCGGCGTCGACGCCGACATTCATGCGTCTTTGGCGTACGACTTCCAGCTCCTCGCCGAAGACCTCGCTGAATCGTAGCGGCATGGTCATGATCCGACCGCTCCCCTTGGACCGGAACCGCCGATGACGCGGGCCGCCATCGGGTCTAGACTCGCCCGATCGACAGCGTAACGCCGCGCGCGGCGCCAAACCAGTGGATGCAGCGATGCCCGATCCCGCAACCGCCAACGAACCCGTGCTGCTGCGCGAGGACCATGGCCGCGTCGCCGTGTTGACGTTGAACCGGCCCAAGGCGATGAACGCGCTGTCCTCCGAGCTGATCGCCGCGCTCGACCAGGAATTCGACCGCCTGAACGCGGACGAGACGATCCGCGTCGTGATGATCCAGGCCAATGGCCGCGCCTTCTGCGCCGGCCACGACCTGCGCGAGGTGCGTTCGCGCGAAGACTACGCCTTCCACCACGAGCTGATGAACCGCTGCAGCGCGATGATGCTGAAGATCGCGCGGCTGAAGCAGCCGGTGATCGCGAAGGTGCGCGGCATCGCCACGGCGGCCGGCTGCCAGCTCGTGGCGCAATGCGATATCGCCATCGCCTCCGCCGACGCCAAGTTCGCGACACCCGGCGTGCATATCGGCCTGTTCTGCGGCACGCCCTCGGTGCCGTTGGGCCGCAATGTCGGCAGCAAGCGCGCGCTCGACATGCTGTTCACCGGCGAACCCGTCAGCGCCGACACGGCGCTGCGCGACGGCCTGCTCTCGCGCGTCGTGCCCGAGGCGGAGCTCGATGACGCGGCGATGGCCTTGGCGCAGCACATCGCGTCGAAGAGTCCGCTGGTGCTGTCGCAGGGCAAGGCGCTGTTCCATCGGCACATGACGATGGATCTCGAGCAAGCCTACGCTTACGCCAGCTCGGCCATGGCCGGCGGCATGATGCGCGAGGACGCCAAGCTCGGCATCGACGCCTTCGTGCAAAAGAAGCCGCAACCCGACTGGCCGGGGCGCTGATCGCCTGAAATACCCGCTTTTTTGCGACATCCCAAAAAAGCGCTTGCGTCCATACCAACTAGTTGGTATGTATGACTGTACCCAACGGTATGGACATGTCGAGATGACGACCACCGCCGCTCCTCCGTCGCGCACCCGCCTGCTCGAGGCCGGATCGACGGTGATCCGCGCCAAGGGCTATACGGCCACCACCGTCGACGACATCTGCGCCGAGGCCGGCGTCACCAAGGGCAGCTTCTTCCATCACTTCAAGAGCAAGGAGGACCTGGTGCTGGGCGCGGTGGCGCACTGGAACCAGTGGACCGAGACGGTGTTCGCCGAGGCCGGCTACCGCAAGCTCGACGACCCGCTCGATCGCATCCTCGGCTATGTCGACTTCCGCGCGGCGATTCTCGATCGCGAGATCCCGCAATTCACCTGCTTCCTCGGCACGCTGGTGCAGGAGACCTACGGCACGCACCCGGCGGTGCGCGAGGCGTGCGATCGCGGAATGTCGGCGCACATCGCCGGGCTGACGCGCGACCTCGACGCCGCCAAGCGCCTCTACGCGCCGAAGGCCGGGTGGAGCGCCGAAAGCGTCGGCTACTTCATCCAGGCCGTCCTGCAGGGCTCGTTCATCTTCGCCAAGGCCAAGCAGGACGCCGCGGTCGCGCGCCAGAACCTCGCGCATCTCAAACGCTACCTGATCAGCCTGTTCCCCGTCCGCCCGCCGCGTCGATAAGGAGACCTCGTCATGCCCAGCACCATCCGCCTGCATCGCGTTCTGAAGGCCCCGCCGGAGCGCGTCTATCGCGCGTGGATCGACCCGGCCGCCAACGCCAAGTTCCTGCCGCCCAACGGCTTCACCTGCACCGTCCACCAGATGGACGCCAAGGTCGGCGGCACCTTCCGCATGTCGTTCACCAATTTCAGCGGCGGCGGCACCCACTCCTTCGGTGGCGAGTACGTCGAGCTGAAGCCCAACGAGCGGCTGCGCTACACGGATCGGTTCGACGATCCCAACCTGTCCGGCGAGATCAAGGTCACGATCGACCTGAAGAAGGTCTCCTGCGGCACCGAGATGCACATCGTGCAGGAGGGCATCCCCGACGTGATCCCCGCCGAGGCCTGCTATCTTGGCTGGCAGGACACGCTGAACCAGTTCGCCGCGCTGGTGGAGCCCGAGATCCCGGGCTGAGCCTCAGTCCACGAGGTTGGCGTAGTAGCCGAATGTACCCGGCGGCGCCGGCAGGAATCGCGACTTGAGATTCTACAACTGATGCAGCAGTGGCGTTGGCCGCTCTGGAATCATGGCGCTTCCTTTTCGTCAGTCGGCGGCGTCCCTCATGCTGGTGCCGTAGGTCGACGGCACCACCGTCTTCACCGCCTGCGCGCGCTTGGCGAGCCAGTAGGCCTGGGCCGGCGGCACGCTGGCGAAGTCCTGATCGACGCCCAGCTTGCGCGCGGCGTCCATCGGCCAGTTCGGGTTGTAGAGCAGCTCGCGCGCGAGCGCGATCAGGTCGGCCCTGCCCTCCTGCAGGATCGCCTCGGCCTGGTCGGCGTGCACGATCAGGCCGACGGCCATGCTCATGATGCCGGCGTCGCGCTTGAGCGTCTCGGCGTAAGGCACCTGGTAGCCGTAGGTCACCGGCCCGGTGCTCACGACGGGGCTGCCGCGCATTCCGCCGGAGCTGCAGTCGATCACGTCGACGCCCTTGGGCTTCACCAGCTTGGCGAGCTCGACGCTCTGCTGCGGTCCCCAACCCGAATCGTCCTCGACCGAGAGCCTGAGGAACAGCGGCTTGTGTGCCGGCCAATGCGCGCGCACCGACTCGATCACCTCGACGCAGAAGCGCATGCGGTTGAGCTCGGAGCCGCCGTATTCATCGTTGCGCTTGTTGGAGTACGGCGAGAGGAACTGATGGATCAGGTAGCCGTGCGCGCCGTGCACATCGAGCACCTCGAAGCCGGCCTCATGCGCGCGCCGCGCCGCCTGGCCCCAGCGTTCGACCACCTCGGGGATCTCATCGCGGCTGAGCGCGCGGGGCAGCGGGTCGGAGGCCGGCGAGGCCTCGGCGCTCGACGACACCAGCTCCCAGCCCTCCCAGTCGAACATCTCAGGGGCCTTGGGATCGAGCAACGGCGCGCCACCTTCCCACGGCCGCCAGCGCCGGGCCTTGCGGCCGGAATGGCCAAGCTGGATGCCGGGCACCGCGTCGTGCTGCTTGATGAACTCGACGCAGCGGCGCACACCGGGGATGAACTTGTCGTCCCACAGGCCGAGATCGCCCACCGTGCCGCAGCCGCGCCGCTCGACCTTGGTCGACTCCATGATCACCAGGCCGGCGCCGCCGGCGGCATAGCGGCCGGCGTTCATCAGGTGCCAGTCGGTAGCAAAGCCTTCCTTCGCGGCGTACTGGTGCATCGGCGCCACGACGACGCGGTTTTTCAGGGTCACGTCGCGCAACTGGATCGGCGTGAACAACAAAGGCTGGGCCACTCGTTTCGCTCCCCTACGGCAGGACGGCGAAGTATAGTCCGGCCATGTCCGTCGATCACAACAACTATCCCGACTCCTACCTGCGCCAGGTGCTGCGCGACGTCAAAAGCATCGCCATGGTGGGCGCCTCGGCCAACTGGAACCGGCCCAGCTACTTCGCCATGAAGTACCTGCTCGATCACGGCTACCGCGTGCATCCGGTCAATCCGGGCGCGGCCGGCCAGGAGATCCTCGGCCAGAAGACCTACGCCTCACTCGAGGAGCTGCCAGAGACGGCCGACATGGTCGACATCTTCCGCAACAGCGAGGCCGCCGGGCCGATCACCGACGAGGCGATCAAGCACGGCGCCAAGGTCGTGTGGATGCAGCTCACCATCCGCAACGACGAGGCGGCCAAGCGCGCCGAGGACGCAGGCCTGCGCGTGGTGATGAACCGCTGCCCCAAGATCGAGCACAGCCGCCTGGTCGGCAAGCTCGAGTGGCACGGCATCGCCTCAGGGGTAATCAGCAGCAAGAAACGCAAGCTGTAGGTTGTCGACTCGAAATCCGCCGAGCCGCGGTCAGGCGCGCGCAGGGCGGCACACGTCCTTGCGGCCTCTTCGATTTCAAGCGAAGAGCTCTCGCTCGCGCTTTCGAGTCGGATCGTCCCAGTGCGCCTGCCACCAAGGCTTCTCGCCGGGCTTCCGCGGCGGCTGCTTTAGCTCGATCCGCTTCTTGTTCTTTCCGGTCTTCCTGGTGTTTTCCTGCACTGTCCGGAACCGGTAATGATCATAGATCCGCACGGCTTCGATCATGTAGCTGGTCGCCACCGTGCGATCCTTGATCAGCACCAGGTTTTCGCCGTTCTTCTGGTCCGCGACCTCCGAGAAGTTGTAGGAGCCCAAATAGACCCGGGCATCGGCCCTGTCGAAGTCGATCACGACGAATTTGTGATGCATCCGCGTGCCACGATGGGTGCCGCTCTTTCCTGAAAGACCTGAATGCTCGGTCTTGAACGGTGCCGGCACGTTGCCGGTCAGGGCGGATGATCGGACAACGCGGCGCTTGTTGTCCGGGGTCAGGACGGTGACGCCGAGATTTCCCTCCTTGACGCCCGCATCGGCGACGCCGAGCGTGTGCACCTTCTTGCTCTTGATCATCCTTCCAAGCGCGGGCCCGATAGGCCCCTTCTTCATCTGCCCGAGGAACGCCAGCGAGAAGAAGACATTGGATTTAGCCTTGCTGATGTCTTTGCCCACCGCGGCAAGAAGGCCGTTCTTGGCCGTATGCGGTGAGAATCCGACCTTGGCATCGACCCCCGGCACGCCAAGATCGTGCCAGCCGCCAGCCGACTTCGACTTCCGGAAGGCATCGGGTTTTGTGGCCTTGAAGTAGCTTTGGAACGCCTTCAGATAGTCGTCCACGGCCTTCTTGCTCTCGACGACAACGGCGTTGTTGGACTGCACATAGAAGCCGCGCCACGTGAAGTTCGTCGAGCCGTAGACGATCTTGTTCAGGCCCTTGCCGGAGATCGCGATGGACTTGTGGTGCTGCAGACTGCCCATGTGCTGGCGGACGACGTTGTCCTTGCCGGCGGTCTTCCGCAGCCGCGCGGCGGCCTTGCTCTCCGGGGAGTCTTCAGCCTTGTGCCCCCCACCCTCGGCGGATGAATCATCGATGATGATCTTCAGCCGCGGACCCAGTGCTTCGAGCCTCGTCAGAATGTCGGGAAGATTGAGATCGTAGGCGATGACGCGGACCTCGGCCTTCTTCTTGATCGCCTCGTCAAGCGCCTCAAGGATCACCTTGCGCGCCTCGAAGCCCATCCATGGCAGCGCTTCTTTCGCCTTCTTGTGCGTCGCCTTGAACGTCAAGCCGGTCTTGGCTTCGTCCGGCAGCAATGTCGAAATATTCCTGTCGGGCGCGTAGTAGTCCACAAACGCCTGCGATGTGACAAATCCACGAGTAAACGCGACGTTGATCTTGCCCGGAAGAGTCTCTCGCATGAGGGCCAGCGATGCGGTCTGCGCCTCGCCGCCGCTCAAGGCGCCGTTCTCATCCATGAACATGGGTGTGACGCGATAGGTGAACCTTCCGGGCTTCTCGGCGTCCCTCGGGAAGTGGACCCAGCGGAACTTCTGGAATGGCGCCTTGGTGCTTTCGATCGACGGGCCCGAACCGTCGGTCCGCTGGCCGGGAAAGCCGATGCGGTTTCTGACCGGCCAGAACTGATCGCCCTTAGGTTCCTTGAATTCGATCGCGAAGCCGACGAAGTCGCGCGGGGGCTTTGCCTTCCGCCAGTTCATCGCCAGCAACGCCATCCCGTCTCCCCGATGAATCTTCAGGATGAAAGGCGCCGCGTCGTTCGAGCCTGTCACTTGATAGGTGCTCATCGCGTCCCCCGTGGCAACGGACCCCACCAAGTACAGCCTATAGTAGAGGCGTTGTCGACATGATCGTCAAGTGCGGCGCCCGCCACCACGGAGAGCCGCGGCGCATGCATCGGTGAGCCGCGCTCCCAAGAGACAGGCGAAGTGCGCATTGCCGATCTCTTCCGCGGTTTGTCAGCTTCGCTTCAGTCGCGAACACACGCCGATACACGACGACGCTTGGCTCTACGCGCGGTCTGCGCGATTCGTTCACGCAATGATGCGGCTCAACACCCTGGCCTTCATCGCGATCCTATTGCTCGGCGCAGCGCTGCGCGTCTGGCGGCTCGACGCCAATGGCTATGGCACCGAGTACTACGCCGCCGGCGTGCGCAGCATGCTGGAGAGCTGGCACCTGTTCTTCTTCAACAGCTTCGATCCGGCAGGCTTCGTCACGCTCGACAAGCCGCCCGTCGCGTTCTGGATCCAGGCGGCGAGCGCGTGGCTCTTCGGCTATAGCGGACCGAGCCTGCTGCTGCCGCAGGTCGTCGAGGGGCTGCTGTCGATCACCATCCTGCGCCACCTCGTGCGCCGGCATTTCGGCGACGCGGCCGGCCTGCTCGCCGCGTTGTTCCTGGCGATCACGCCCGTCGCCGTCGCCGTCGACCGCGGCAACAACACCGATAGCGCGTTGGTGCTGTTCCTGCTGCTCGCCACCTGGGCGATGCTCAACGCCATCGAGCGCCCGAGCGCCTGGCGCGTCGTCGGCGCCATGGCGCTCGTCGGTGTGGCCTTCAACGTGAAGATGCTGGTGGCGCTGGGCGTCGTGCCGACCCTGGCGCTTGCCTATTTCGTCGCGGCGCCGGTACCGTTCTGGCGACGTGTCGGACACCTCGCGATCGGCGGCGTGACGCTGATCGTCGCCTCGCTGTCCTGGGTCGTGATCTTCGACCTCGTGCCCAAGGAGCGGCGGCCCTACGCCGGCAGCAGCCACGCCAATTCCATGGTCGAGCTGGTCGTCGGCCACAACGGCATCGAGCGATTCGTCCGCCCCGCGCGCCCAGCGCCACCGCAGACGCAACCGACACAACCAGCCCGGCCCCGCTTGCGCCTGTCAGACACCGTGCCGACCGGCGCGCTGCGCCTCGCCGATCGCCACCTCGCGGGCCAATTCGCCTGGCTGCTGCCCTTGGCGTTGATCGGCGGCGTCGCGGCCGCGCGCCGCGTGAAGGCCAGCTGGCCGCTCGCGCCGTCGCACGCCGCGTTGGCGCTATGGGGCGGCTGGGCCTTGACCTACGGTGCGGTGTTCAGCTTCACCGGCGGCATCTTCCACGCCTACTATCTCTGCGTGCTCGGCCCGCCACTGGCCGCGCTCGCCGGCATTGGACTGGTCGCGCTGTGGTCAGCGCGCTGGCGACTAGCGCTGCCGCTCGCCGTGCTCGCCACCGCGGCGTGGCAGGCCTACATCGCCGTCGATCTCGCGGCTTGGCGCTTCGACGATCTCCCCACCCTGCTGCTCGCTGCGTTGGGCCTCGGCACGCTGCTGGCGTCGCTGCGCGTGTCGCGCCTGGCATTCGCCGGCCTGCTGGTGCTACCCGGCGCGTGGGCGCTGAGCTCGGCGCTGGCGACCGGCAACACCATGTTGCCCTCGGCCAGCCTGGCGCGCGTCGTGGCGCCGCACGACACGACACGCCACACCGGCGTCCGATCCTTCCCCGTGGCTACGGACGACGCCCGCCTGCTGGCCTTCCTCGAGGCCAATCACAACGGCGAGCGCTTCGCGCTGGCCGCGCCCAACGCGCGCTTGGCAGCACCGGTGATCGTACGCACGGGGCTGCCGGTGATGGCCTTTGGCGGCTTCATGGGCACGGATCCGATTCTGCCGGCCGACGCGCTCAAGCGCATGGTCGAGCGCGGCGAGGTGCGCTTCGTGGTGGTGAGCGGCATGGGCAGCTTCGGGTTCAGCGCCGGCGACGAGGATCGCCGCCGCGCCTTCATCGCCTGGGTGAGCGCCAACGGCGTGCGTGTCGATCCCGCGCTATGGCGCGGCTACGAACCCGGGGCGAGTCGCCGCCAGCCGATCGGGCTCTTCGACCTGAAGCCAGCCGCAGGTCAGCTTCGCGCCGCTCCCTAGGCGTTGCCGGCGCGGCGGCGGACGGGCAGTCTGCCGGCCAACGCACACGGGAAGGAAACGCGCAATGGAGTTCGGCGTCTTTGATCACATGGACCGCGCGGGCGAGTCGCTTGGCGCGCAGTTCGAGAGCCGGCTGAAGCTGATCGAGCTCTACGAGAAATCGGGTTTCCGCGCCTATCACGTCGCCGAGCACCACGCCACGCCGCTGGGCATGGCGCCCTCGCCCAGCGTCTTCCTCGCCGCCGTGGCGCAGCGCACCACGACGCTGCGCTTCGGGCCGCTGGTCTACACCTTGAACCTCTATCACCCGCTGCGGCTGATCGACGAGATCTGCATGCTCGACCAGCTCAGCGGCGGGCGCTTCGAGCTCGGCATCGGCCGCGGTATCAGCCCCTACGAGGTCGGCTACTACGGCGTCGATCCCGCCACCGGCCCGCAGCGTTTCGCCGAGGCCTACGCGGTGATCCTCAAGGGCCTGACGACCGGCTCGCTGAGCTACGCCGGCCAGTACTTCACCTACAAGGACGTGCCGATGGAGCTGCGGCCGGTGCAGCGCCCGCATCCGCCGCTGTGGTATGGCGCCAACACCTTCGATCACGCCGAGCGCCTGGCCAAGGACGGCATCAACGCCGTGATCGGCATGAACCCGTCCTCGGTCCGCGGCTTCACCGACAAGTACCGCGCGGTCTGGCAGGCGGCCGGCCGCGACCTGAAGGACCTGCCGCGCCTGGGCATCAGCCGCCACGTCGTCGTCGGCGACAACGACCGCGAGGCGCAGGCCATCGCCAAGCGCGGCTTCCTGCTGTGGTACGACGCGCTGATCCATCTCTGGCGCAAGCACGGTGTGGGCCTGCCGCGCCAGCTGATCCCCGAGAAGTTCGAGGACGCGCTCGAGCAGGGCTATATCGTCGCCGGCTCGGCCGCCACGGTGCGCGACCGCATGCGCAAGGACAACGACACCGCGGGCATCAACTACTGCCTATGCCGCATGGCTTTCGGCGATCTGACGTTCGAGGAGGCGGCACGCTCGGTCGAGCTGTTTTCCCGCGAGGTCATGCCAGCGTTGCGCTGACGGTGGCTCGCGAATTGCTCGCAATAGGCCGACAATAGCCCCGCCGCTGAACCCCAGGGAGCGTTCGATGGATACGGTCATCCAGCAGTCCCGCGCCGACATGAGCGACGCCGAATGGCAGGCGCGCTGCGACCTCGCCGCGCTGTACCGCATCAGCGACATGTACAACTGGACCGACACGATCGATACGCACATGACGGTGCGCATCCCGGGCGAGCCCAAGTGCTTCCTGATCAACAATTACGGCGAGCTGTTCCACGAGATCACCGCCTCGAGCCTGGTGAAAATGGATCTCGACGGCAACGTCTACGCCAAGGACGGCCGCTTCAACGCCGCCGGCTTCACCATCCATAGCGGCGTCTACAAGGCGCGGCCCGACGCCAACTGCGTCATGCACACCCACACCCGCGCCGGCACCGGCGTGTCGGTGCTGAAGAAGGGCCTGCGGCCGATCAGCCAGGACACGCTCGCGGTCTATGACGAGCTGGTCTACCACGAGTACGGCATGCCGACCTCGGTCGAGGAGTGCGAGGCGCTGGGCGTCACCTGCCAGCACGGCAACTCGGTCGTGCTGCGCAACCACGGCCTGCTGACCGTCGGCAGCACCATCCCCGCCGCGCTGCGCCGCATGTACATGCTGGAACGCGCCTGCGAGGTCGAAGTCATCGCCCGCGGCCTGGACGAGGAACCGGCGCCGATCGATTCCGACGTGATCCGCCAGTACGGCGAGCGTGCCAAGCAGATGCGGGCACATCCCGACTTCGGACTGACCTACTGGAAGGCCGCCCTGCGCCAGATCGAGGGCAAGGGCACGGACTGGCGGCAGTAAGTCCCGGACGCTAGCGCCTACGCAGCACGCGCGCGGCCTGCGCCAAGGTCAGGCCGCCGAACAGCCAAGCCACGGCCGGGGCCCAGGCGATGATCGAGGCCAGGTTGGGCTGACGCGTGTAGCCGCCGCCGACCATCAGCATGCGGCCCAAGGTCGCCAGCGCCAGCACGGCCCACAGGATCGCCATGGCGATGCCGACGCGGCCGGGCGAGCCCAGCGACGAGGCGGCGGAGAAGGCCGAGACGAACACCGCGCCCCAGGCGCAGCCGGCGATGAACTGCGCGGCGATCAGCATCGGCAGGCTGGTGGCGAGGATGCCGCCGGCGATGCCGACCACGCCGCACACCGCCGCCAGCGCCATCACATGCAGGGCGCCGAAGCGCTTGGTGAAAGCGCCGGCCGGGAACATGGCGAGGTTGAAGCCGATCCAGAACACCGGCATCAGCAGGTCGAGGTCGGTCTGCTTGGCGAAGCGCAGGTAGCTGGGCGCGGAGTTGACGAAGAAGTGCAGCTGGAAGCCGATCGCGGCGATGGCGATGGCGGCGAAGAACAGCATGGCGCCCGTCGAGCCGTGCATCGGCGCCTTGGGCTCGTCGGCCGACGGCTCGACCGGCGCCCCCGCCAGCGCGCGCTCGACCCAGATCAGGCCGAAGGTCGTGGCCAGCAGCACGATGCTGGAAAGCGCGAACGGCAGGCGTGGATCCATGTCGCGCAAGGCCACGCCGAGATAGGGCGAGATCGCACCACCCACCGCCAGCCCGCTGAGGTTCAGCGCCAGCATCAAGGGCAGGCGCGGCTTGGCGGTGTGGTTGCCGAGGATCACCAGCGGCGGCACGCGCAGCGCCGAGGACGTCAAGGTCCACACCACCAGCGCGGCGATCAGCGCGATCGCGGCCACCTCCTTGTCGAGCCGCACGACCTGCGGCAGCAACAGAAAGGCGAGGCACGACATTGCGGTCAGTCCGACGATCACCGGCCCCAACCGCCGCAGCGTGGTGCGCGCGCGATCGATCCACACGCCCATCACCAGATCGGACAGCATGAAGGCGACCTGGTCAGCGGCCAGGATCCAGATGGCGATGCCCTTGGGCAGACCCGCCTGCTCGAGCAGCTTGGGCAGGAAGATCACATAGACCGACCAGCCGATGGTGAAGAAGAACTGGACGATGGCGAGATAGATCGCGGCCGCATGCGGGACGGAGCTGGTGCGGCTGATGGCGGCGTCGGTCATGGAGATTTCGCGGCGGGCGGTTCAGAGCGATGTGCGGCGATACAACACGAAGGTGGCGGATCGGGCTGTGCCTTGGGGAACAAGAGCTCAATCGGCGCTGATGTTGGCGCGCTTCGCGAGGGCCTGCCATTTGACGAAGTCCTCGGCGGCGAATTGGGCGAAGCGCTCGGGCGTGGTCGGCAGCGCGTCGACGGCGTTGTCCAGGAAGTAGCGCTTCACCTCGGCGTCGGCCATCACTGCCGCGAAGGCCGCGCGCAGCTTCGACAGGATCGGCGCGGGCAGGTTCGGTGGGCCGAACACGCCGTACCAGATGCCGGCATCGAAGCCGCTGAGGCCGCTTTCGTGCAGGGTCGGAATCTCGGCCGCGCCGGCCAGGCGCGCGAGGCTGGTGACGGCGAGCCCGCGCAGCTTGCCCGAGCGCACGTGCGGCAGCGCCGTGGGCACGCCGCCGAAATAGATGTCGACCTGCCCCGCCATCAGGTCGGTCATCGCCGGCCCACCGCCTTTGTACGGCACGTGCACGATGTCGACGCCAGCCACCGACTTGAACAGCTCCAACCCAAGATGCGTCATGCCGCCGGTGCCGGCCGAGGCGCCGTTGAGCTTGCCCGGCCGCGCCTTGGCCAGCGCGATCAGCTCCCTGACGTCCTGCGCCGGCAAGTCGGGCCGCACCACCAGCAGCATCGGGCTGATGCCGATGGGCATGATGGCGCCGAGCTCGGTGGCCGGATCGTAGGGCAGCTTGCGGCCCAAGGCCGGCGCCACGGTCACCGGGCCGTTCGACGAGAACAGGATCATGTAACCATCGGCCGGCGCTTTCGCGACCATCGCCGCGGCGATCTCGCCGTTGGAGCCGCCGCGATTGTCGATAACCACGGTCTGCTTGAGCAGCTCGCCGAGCTTGGGCCCGAGGATGCGCGCCAGCAGATCGTTGGGCCCGCCCGGCGGATAGCCGACGACCAGCTTGATGGCGCGGTCGGGCCAGGCGGTAGGCGATTGCGCGACGGCGCGGCCGGCCGTGCTCGCGACGGCGAGGCCGACAACCGTGCGCGCAAGCTCGCGCCGGCGCATCGTGGCGATCTCAGTCCCTGAACGACGGATCGATGCTGTCGAGCTTGCGCATCAGCGCCGGCCATTCGAGCTGGCCCAGGCGGCGGCGCACACCGGGCTTGAACAGGTGGTTGGACGCCTCGACGGTCTCGCGCGGCGGCAGCGACAGCTCGGTGTTGCACGACAGCGCCATGACCTGCAGCTGGCATGCGCGTTCCAGGCGCCAGATGTTGTTGAACGCCTCGGGGATCGACGGCGCCACCGCAAGCAATCCGTGGTTCTTGAGGATCATCACCTCGCGATCGCCGAGGTTCTTCACCAGGCGCTCCTGCTCGTCCATGCGGATCGCCGGCCCCTCGTAGTCGTGATAGCCGATATCGATGAAACGCATCGCCGTCTGCGCCAAGGGCATCAGGCCCTGCTTCATCGCCGAGACCGCCATGCCGGCCAGCGTGTGGGTATGGATCACGCAGTCGACGTCGTGGCGCGCCTTGTGGATCGCGCTATGGATCACGAAGCCGGCGCGATTGGGGCCCAGCCCCGTCGGGTCGAACAGCGTGTTGCCGTCGTAGTCGACCTTGACGAAGCACGAGGCATGCATCTGGTCGTAGAGGTAGCCGTAGGGATTGAGCAGGAAGGTACCCGGCTCGCCCGGCACCTGGGTCGAGATGTGGTTGGCGATCATCTCGTCCATGCCATAGAGGTGCACGAGGCGATAGCAGGCGGCGAGATCGACGCGCTTCTGCCATTCCTCGGCGCTGACCTGCTCGCGGACGGTCTTGGCGTTCTTCAGGGCGGTCACGGACATGCTTTTCCTCCCGGACGGGTGCGGCACTATACACCCCACCGTTTCATAGGGTAGCGACGACGCGGCCTAGCTGCGCTTCTCCAGGCTCGCCATGAAGCTGCGCAGGCGCGGCGCCCATTTGGCGGCGTCGAGGCCCGAGGCCGAGTGGCCCATCTCGCTGTCGATCTCGAAATAGTCGGCGTCGGCGCCCACCGCCTTGAGCTGCGCCATCACGCCCGGCGCCAGCGACGGCGGGAAGACCTTGTCGGTGCGCGACAGCACGTAGAGCACCTTGGCCTTGAGCTTGGCGAAATCCTTGGCGGCGTCGAAGCGCACGGAAGCCTTGCGCAGCACCACCAGCGAATTGCCGTCGAACACCGTCGACCAGGTCTCGGCACGACGTTTGATCTCGGCCTCGCGCGCGTCCTTGTCGGGGAACTTGTCCTTGAGCTGGTCGTCGATGCCGTAGAGCTTCAACGTCGCGACGCGAATCTCGGTCAGCGTCGGCACGATGCCGCCTTTGTCGTAGTACCAGCCGCCGTTCCAGTTGGGGTCCTTGGCCAGGCGATCGATCAGCGTCTGCACCGAGTTCGCTGGCTGCCGCGACTTCGGCGCCGAGACCGCGGACACGATGCCGTCCATGAAATCGGGGAAGCTCACGCCCCACTGGAAGGCCTGCACACCGCCATAGGACGGGCCGGCGACCGCGACGAGGCGCTTCACGCCGAGCGAGTCGAGCAGCAGCTTCTGTGCCGTGATGATGTCGACGACAGTGATGTCGGGGAAGTCGGGGCCGTAGGGCTTGCCGGTGGCGGGATTGGTGAAGGCCGGGCTGGTCGAGCCGTAGGACGAGCCCAGCATGTTCGAGGAGACGACGAACAGCTTGTTGGTGTCGATCGCCTTGCCCGGACCGACGAGGCCATTCCACGAGCCCTCGCTGGTGCCACCCGACATGCGCCCGGCCATGTGATGGCTGCTGGTGTAGCCGTGCGTCAACAGCACGGCGTTGCGGCCGTCGGCGGCGAGCTTGCCGTAGGCATGATAGGCGATCGTCACCTCGGGCATGACCACGCCGCTCTCGAGGCGGAAATCCTTGATCTTGAAGAGCTGCGTCTTGAGGTCGACCAGCTCGCCCTCGGCCTGAACCGATGACGCCCAGCCCGCGGCCACGCCGCCGATGGTGAGCGCCGTGAATTCCCTGCGGTTCATCGTTGCCTCCCTTTTTTCAGTCCTTCGTCATGCCGAGCGCTCGGGATGACGACACGGCGCTACGCCGCCAGCGACTTGATCGCGGCATCGACGCCGCCTTCCTGGTACGGAATGCCCGAGGTCTTGAACGCCAGCTCGACCGTGGCCAACGAGCCCAGCAGCATCGGCTCGTTGAGATCGCCCATGTGGCCGATGCGGAAGACGCGGCCCATCAGCGGTCCCAGCCCGCCACCGAGCGACAGGTTGTAGCGATTGAGCGCCACATTGCGCATGGCGTTGGCGTCATGGCCGTCGGGCACGATCACCGCGGTCACCGAATCCGAGAGGCGCGAGGGATCGGCGCAAAACAGCTCCAGCGTTCCGACCTTGCCGGTCACGCCCTTAGCGCCGCAGCCGGCGCCGCTCATCGTGGCGCCGCCCCAATGCGTGACGGCGGCGCGCGTGGCGTCGGCGAGGCGGCGGTGGCGTGCGAAGATCGCGTCGAGCCCCTCCTCCTCGATCATCTTGATCGACTCCTCGAGCGCGAAAAAGAGATGTACCGGGGTCGTGCCGACGAAGCTCTGCGGCTCGCGTCGGGTCATCATTTCCCAGTTCCAGTAGTGCCGGGGCAGAGAGGGCTTCTTCGACATGTCGAAGGCCTTCTGGCTCACACCGGTGAACGACATGCCGGTTGGCAGCATCAGCCCCTTCTGGCTGCCGCCGACGCAAACGTCGACGCCCCAAGCGTCCATCCTGAAATCGTAGCAACCGAGCGAGGAGATGGTGTCGACCAGCAGCAGCGCCGGATGCTTCACGTCGTCGATGACGCGGCGGATCTCGGCGATCGGCGTGGCGAGACCGGTCGCGGTCTCGTTGTGCACCGTCAGCACCGCCTTGATCTGGCGCGCCTTGTCGGCCTCGAGCCGGCGCGCGACATCGGCGACGCGCACGCCCATGCGCCAGTCGGCGGCGATGCGCTCGACCTTCAGGCCGAGATTGGTCGCCATCTGCTCCCAGGTTTCGGAGAAGTAGCCGGATTCAAGCATCAGCACCGTGTCTCCGGGCTGGAACAGGTTGACCAGCGAGGCCTCCCACGCGCCGTGGCCGCTGGAAGCGTACATGAAAAGATGCTGCTGCGTCTTCAGCACGCGCTTCACGCCGGCGTGACAGAAGCGGTGGATGGCCATGAACTCCTCGCTCAGGAAGTCGAGCGTGGCGCGGTCCATGGCGCGCAGGATGCGATCGGGAATATTGGTCGGTCCGGGATTCTGGAAGAACTGGCGGCCCCGGGGCTTGGTGTTCACGACGCGGCTCCTGACAGAAATCCTTATGGCGGCGCGAATTTAGGCGCGTTGCGCCCGCCCTGTCACCAAGGCAGGATCGCTACTTCACCCACCGACACATTTGGATTGTAGCGGTCGGAGCTTACCGGAGGCCACCATGAGCGAGCAGCGCAAACCCGGGTTCGAGACTCTGGCGATCCACGCTGGCGCCGCGCCGGATCCCAGCACCGGCGCGCGCGCGCTGCCGATTCATCAGACCACGGCTTACGTCTTCGAGGACGCCGACCACGCCGCCGCGCTGTTCAACCTGCAGACCGTGGGCTTCATCTACTCGCGCCTGACCAACCCGACGACGGCGGCGCTGGAGGCGCGGATCGCTGCGCTCGAGGGTGGCCGCGGCGCGGTCGTTTGCGCCTCGGGCCACGCGGCGCAGGTCATGGCGCTGTTCCCGCTGATGTCGCCGGGCGACGAGGTGGTCGCCAGCACCAAGCTCTATGGCGGCTCGGTGCAGCAGATGAAGAACACCTATCCCAAGTTCGGCTGGAAGGCGGTGTTCGTCGATCCTGATGATCCGGAGAATTTCCGCAAGGCGGTGACGCCCAGGACCAAGGCGTTCTTCATCGAGAGCCTGGCCAATCCTGGTGGCGTGGTCTGCGACATCGAAGCGATCGCCAAGATCGCCGACTCCGCCGGTGTGCCGCTGCTGGTCGACAATACGCTGGCCTCGCCCTATCTCTGCCGGCCGATCGAGTACGGCGCGACCTTGATCGTGCACTCGACGACCAAGTTCCTGTGCGGCTCGGGCACGTCGATGGGTGGCGCCATCGTCGATTCCGGCAAGTTCGACTGGTCGCGCGGCGGCAAGTTTCCCAGCCTCGCCGGGCCCGAGCCGGCCTATCACGGCCTGAATTTCTACGAGACCTTCGGCGACATGGCCTACACCTTCCACGGCCACGCCGTGGGCCTGCGCGATCTCGGCCCCTCGCAGTCGCCGTTCAACGCCTGGGTCACCATGCTGGGCATCGAGACCTTGGGCCTGCGCATGGAGCGCCACTGCGCCAACGCCCAGAAGGTCGCCGAATATCTCGAGAAGCATCCCGCGGTGGCCTGGGTGAACTACGCCGGCCTGCCGTCCAACAAGTACAACAGGCTGGCCAGGAAATACCTGCCGAAAGGCGCCGGCTCGGTGTTCACCTTCGGGCTCAAGGGCGGCTACGCCGCCGGCGTGAAGCTGGTCGATTCGCTGGAGCTCTTCTCGCACCTCGCCAATATCGGCGACGCCAAGAGCCTGGTGATCCATCCCGCCTCGACGACGCATCGCCAGCTCACCGAGGAGCAGCGCGTCGCCGCCGGCGCCGGCCCCGACGTGGTGCGCCTGTCGATCGGCATCGAGAGCGTCGAGGACATCATCGCCGATCTCGAGCAGGCGCTGAACAAGAGCAACCAGCCGGCGGCGAAGGCCGCGGAGTAGCGCTCCGCGGCCGCCACCACGCGAGCCCCGGGAGGACGCCATGTCCGAAGCACGAAAGGCGCGCGCCATCGGCTTCAACCATGTCGCGCTCGAAGTCGGCGATATCGAGGAGGCATTGGCGTTCTACGGCCGCCTGTTCGACTTCACGCTGCGCGGGAAGGATTCGGAATCGGCCTTCATCGATCTCGGCGACCAGTTCCTCGCGCTGCAGAAGGGCCGCCGGCAGGCGCCCGATGACGGCCGCCACTTCGGACTGGTCGTCGACGACAAGGAGCTGGTCCGCAAGACGCTGCTGGAGGCCGGTATCACGCCCTTGCCGGGTCCGTTCCTGGATTTCCTCGATCCCTGGGGCAACCGAATCGAGATCATCGGCTACGACAATATCCAGTTCACCAAGGCGGCGAACGTGTTGCGCGGCATGGGCCTGGCGCACCTGTCGAAGAACCAGAGCGCGATCAAGGAACTGACGGAAAAGGGCATGGCGCCGGACTGAGATTCTTCGCTACGCTCGCGCCACTATGTGGAGGGGAGATTCATGGCCAAGGTGAAGATCTACGGCTCGCCGCAGTCGCGCGCGGCGCGTGCGCTGTGGTGCGCGCGTGAATGCGGGGTCGATCACGAGCACGTCGTGCTCGACATGAAGTCGGTGAAGGATCCGGAGTTCCTCAAGGTCAATCCCAACGGCAAGATGCCGGCGATGATCGACGGCGATCTCGTGCTCTTCGAGTCGATGGCGATCAATCTTTACCTCGCAAGGAAGTACGGTGGCGCGTTGTGGCCTTCGACTGTCGAGGGTGAAGGCCTCGCCTATCAGTGGTCGTTCTGGGGCATGACCGAGATCGAGCGTCACCTGTTGACGATTGTCGTCGACACTTTCATGACCCCGCCCGACAAGAAGAACCCCAAGGCGGTTGAGGACGCCAAGGCGGCGCTGCAGAAGCCGCTGGCCGTGCTCGACGACACGCTGAAGGGCAAGCAGTACCTGCTGGGCGACACCTTCACCATCGCCGACCTCAACCTCGCCTCGGTGATGGGCTGGGCCAAACTGGTGAAGCTCGACATGACCGGCCATGGCGGTGTCGCCAACTGGCTCGACCGCTGCCTGTCGCGGCCGGCGTTCAGGGGGAAGTAGAGCTACCTTCCCCCGGAGGGGGAAGGTGAATCACTCCGCCGGCTGCGCCACCGCGGCCGGCTCGCTTTTCCGTTCGCCGCCGGGCAGCAGCAGCGACACCAGGCACATGGCGACGGCGGCGATGGCCAGCCCGAGGAACAGCCAGTCGAGATCGCCGGTGCGTTCCTTGACGGCGGCGATCAGCTTGATCGCCAGCCAGCCGACGCCGAAGGCGATGACGAACTTCGCGCCGAAGCCCAGGCCGTGGTAGCGGCTGGGCGTGTAG
>CAYTFW010000090.1:1626-25465 GCA_964437145.1 uncultured Rhizobiaceae bacterium | reverse complement strand
GTGATCACCGGCGGCACGCTGACGCTGGCGACGACGAACGCCAACGCGACGCTGGATACGGCGACCAACGCGGTGACGAACCTCGGCGCCGTGCCGCTGGGCGCGGGCGCGCTGAACCTGCTCGACGCGGGAGGCTTGACAGTGACGGGAGCCGCGGCGGCGAGCGGCGGCGTGACGCTAAGCACCTCGGGCACGCTGGCGATCAACGCCGGGCTGAACGGCGGCGCGGGCACGGTGTCTTTGACGACGACCGGCTCGGGCAACGCGATCACGCAGAACGCCTCGGGCGGGGTCACCGCCGGCACGCTGGCGCTGACGACGACGGACGCCAACGCGACGCTGAATACCGCGACCAACGCCGTGACGAATCTCGGTGCCGTGACGCTGGGCACCGGCAAGCTCAGTCTTCTCGACGCCAGCGGTTTGACCGTGACGGGCGCGGTGGCGGCGTCGGGCGGCGTGACGCTGAGCACGTCAGGCGCGCTGGCGGTCAACGCCGCGCTGAACGCCGGCGCCGGGACGGTGTCGCTGACGACGACGGGCACGGGCAACGCGATCACGCAGAACGTATCAGGCGTGATCACCGCCGGCTCGCTGGCGCTGACGACGACCAATGCCAATGCGACGCTGGACACGGCGACCAATGTGGTCACCGCGCTGGGCACCGTGTCACTGGGCGCCGGCGCCTTCGCGTTGAAGACGGACACGATCGCGGGGTTCACGGTGAACGGCGGCGGCATCACCGCCAATGGCGGCGTCGCGATCACCAACACCACCGGCGGCATCACCACATCGGGAACGATCACGGCCAGCGCCGGGGCGGTGACGCTGAACGCGACCGCGTCGGGTAAGGGCCTGACCATCGGCGGCGCCATCACTGGCGTCGGCGTGACCTTGCAGTCGAACACCGCGCTGTCGATCGGCGGCAACGTCAGCGCGGGGACCGGCACGCTGTCGTTGACCACGACGGGGGCGGGTCAGGCGATCACGCAGAGCGCCGGCACGCTGACGGCGGGCACGCTGACGGTGTCGACCAGCGACGGCAACGCGACGCTGAACGGCGGCACCAACGCCATCACCAAGCTCGGCGCGGTGTCGCTGGGCACGGGCGCGCTCAATCTGCTGGATGCCGGCGGTCTGACCGTGACAGGCGCGGTGGCGGCGTCGGGCGGCGTCACGCTCAGCACGTCGGGCGCGCTGGCGATCAACGCGGCGCTGAACGGCGGCGCCGGGACGGTGTCGCTGACGACGACGGGGGCGGGCAACGCGGTCACCCAGAGCGCCGGCGTGATCACGGCCGGAACGCTGACGGTGTCGACCAGTAACGCCAACGCGACGCTGGGTCAGACGAACGCGGTGACCAGCCTGGGCACGGTGAGTCTGGGCACTGGGGCTTTCAGCCTCGTCGACGCGGGCGGCCTGACGGTAACAGGAACCGTTGCGGCGAGCGGCGGCATCACGCTTCGGGCTGACGGCGCCTTGTCGATCCTGGCGCCGCTCAATGCCGGGATGGCTACTGTGTCGTTGACGACGAACTTGCCTGGCAACGCCATCTCGCAGAACGGCGCGGGCATCATCACAGCGGGTACACTCGTGCTGACGACCAACAACTCGTCGGCATCGCTGATCGCCAGCAATGCAGTGACCGATCTGGGTGCCGTGTCGCTGGGATCGGGGGATCTCGTGTTCAATGATGCCGGCGGATTTGCCGTGACCGGAGCGGTGATCGCCACCGGCGGCGTGGCGATGCGTTCCAGTGGCACGATCGCCGTCAACGCCACGATCGACAGCGGCGCGGCGCTGAGCGGGTTGCAGGCCACGACGGGCGACATCACGCAGAGCGCCGCGATAACCGCCGGCAAGTTGATCGCGGTTGCCGATGCCGGCATGGTCAACCTCGCGGGCGCCGACAATGTCGTGACCGGCGCCGTCGCCGGCAAGGCCGCGACGTCGTTCCTGTTTACCAACAGCAAGGGCATCACGGTGCAGCCGGGCGCCGTCACCGGCAACGCCCTGGTCGCCGGCCAGACCGGCATCACCGCCAACACGTCGAACAACCCTAACGGCTTCGTCGTCGACCTCGCGGCCTCGGGCGGCGATATCCTGATCCAGGGCGCGGTGAGCTCGAACAAGGGCATGATCGTCTATCGGCGCACGGCGGCGAACACGGCGGGCGGCATTACGCTCGATGGTGCCGCCGCCAACACGCTGGCCGGCGCGCGCCTGCTGGTGGTCGATCTCAGCGGCGCCACCGGCGCCTCTCTCTACGGCGCTACACCGGGCACGGCGCTGGGCGGCGTGTTCACGGCGCCGACGCCGGCCACTGGTACGGCGGCCTATGCGCTGGGCGGCCTCACCGGCGGCACGGTCACGTTGGGTGGCAGTTTCAGCGGCGCCGCCAGCACCGTCTATCTCGGCGGCACCAACGCCAGCTTCACCGGCGGCTCGGCCAGCGCGGCATTCGGCCTGCTGGGCGTCTACGGCACTGGCGACACGGCGAGCCTGCAAGGCACGGTGGCCAACATCGCGCCGAGCGAGGCGATCTTCAGCCCGCTGACGCGCGACTTCACCGGGCTCGCCACGGTGGGCGGCGGGAGCGCGGCGCAGCTGGTGCGCGCCAATGCCAGCAACGTCAACATGACGTTCAACGGCTGCCAGATCGGCGTCGGCTGCGCCACCAGCACGGGTGGCACGGGCGGTGCGAGCGGCATGAGCGGCGTGGGCGCCGCGTATCTGCAGAGCCAGCAATACTTCGAGCGCCTCTCCATCCTCGAGTTCACGACCGAGGAGGAGGACCGTCTCGATCTCGACAGATGGGACGAGAGTGACGAGGACCGCAAGCGACGGCGCAAGGCCCGGGTCGAGTACCAGTTCCAATACCAGCACCAGGGCAAAGGCGGCCGTGGCGGCGGACCGCGGTAGGCGGCGGCGCGGCCGCGCCGCTCACGGCGTCACGCCGTACTTCGCCATTTCCCGCGCGATGTCGGCCTGCAGCTTGATCGCCGTGGCGATGTCGGCCTCGCCGCCTTCCTTGTCGCCCTTGCGCAGGCGGGCGATACCGCGGCCGTAGAGCGCGCCCACCATCTCCGGATCGAGCTTCAGCGCCGCCTCGTAGTCGGCCAGCGCGGCGTCGAACCGACCGGCCTTCAGATGCACGAGGCCGCGGCTGTCGAGCGTGTAGGCGGCGTCGGGCTTCAGCCGCAGCGACTCCTCGCAATCGGCCAGCGCCTGATCGAGCTGGCCGAGGATGGCGCGCTCCCAGCAGCGGCTGTTCCAGGTCGCGGCGTCCTTGGGATCGAGGCGGATCGCCTGGCTGTAGTCGTCGATGGCGCGCTCGCGCTGGTTCCTGGCGACCCACGAATCGGCGCGATCGATGTAGAAGATCGGATTCGTCGGCTCTAGGTGGATCGCGTCGTCGTAATCCTCGATCGCCTTGTCGTGCCGGCCCATGGCCGCGTGGGAGAGGCCGCGGCTGTGGAAGGTCGTGGCCTCCGGCAGGCCCAGGCGCAACGACCGGTCGTAGTCCTCGATCGCCCGGTCGTGCTTCTCCAGGGCGGCGTAGGCGAGGCCGCGATTGTAGAAGGCGGTCTTGTTGGTCGGCTCCATCCGGATCGCCTGGTCGTAATCCTGGATCGCGCGCTCGTGGCGACCGGCGATGGCGTGGCTGATGGCGCGGCTGTGCAAGGTCGAGGCCTGCGGCGGACCCAGGCGCAGCGACTGGTCGTAGTCCTCGATCGCCCGCTCGTGCTGGTCGAGCGCGGCGTAGGCGAGGCCGCGATTGTAGAAGGCGTCCTTGTCGGAGGGGGCCAGCCTGATCGCCTGGTCGTAGTCGAGGATCGCCCGCTCGTGGCGGCCGGCGATGGCGTGGCTGTTGCCGCGATTGAGGAAGGCGTCGGCGTAGGACGGATCGACGCGGATCGCCTCGTCGTAGTCGGCGAGGGCGCGCGCGTGATCGCGCAGGCGCTCGAATTTGTGGGCGCGATGGACCAGCGCCATGGCGACCCCGCGCGGCGGCTCCTCGCCGGACTGGACGCGCGCCGTGCAGGCCGCGATCGAGCGCTCGTCCTCGACGCCCGGCTCGCCGAAGCACAAGGCCCATTGCCGGTCGCGATCCTGCGCCACCGCCGGCGCGGCGAGCAGCGACATTGCCGCGCCCACGATGCGGCCTACCCATGCGCTGCCCGCCATGCTCCTCGCCCCGTGCCTCGATCCCGCGCGGATTCTAGCAAAGTCGCGGATGGTGGCTACCGCCGCCAGCAAGTTGTATTCGGTCGGTTTGCAACCTTCGCGCGATACGCTAAGCTCATCGCATAATCGATGCGACCCTTGAGGGGCAAGGCATGGAGCGCGTGATGGCTGAACCGGGCTCGGCCGCCTTGAAGGGCGTGATCGTCCTCGCCGCGTTGGGCGCGGGCGTGGGCGTTGTCGGCGCCGGCGGGTCGGCGTGGGCGCAGGGGGTCGACACCCTGCGTTCGGGCTCCGTGACGATCTCGGCGTTCCCACCATCGAACACCTTAAGTTTGAGCGGCGCGCCCGTCGCTGTCATCACCACGGCCGCGAGCGGCAATCCGATCACCTTCAACGGGGCCTTCGCTATCATCACGACAGGCTCGATCGGTGGTGGCCCGCGGTTCACGGTCACCGCCAATCCGCCCACGACCACGACGCTGCCCGCGACCGCGACGCTGCCGTCGCCCAGCACGCCGCTGGCGACGCCTCAGCCTGTCGCCCGCAATCCGTCGATCGTCGTCAATCCCGCGCTCGGCGTGGCACCCTTCAACCAGCGCGGCGTCACGGTGCGCGAGGGCGGTCTCGTCGGTCTGGTCGGGCCGTCATCGGCCGGCGGTAGCGTGATCACGGCGACGCTGGACAAGGTCAAGATCGGCGGCGCCGAGGCCTTGGCCGTCGATCTCGCAGGCGACGGCCTGCTCAAATTGCAGGTCGCGCCGTCCGTCGTCGATGTCCATGGCCAGGCGCTGTCGGCGCGGAACGGCGCCGTCGCACTCACCGCGGGCGCGGCGCGCGCCGTGGTCGATGGCGTAACCAACGCGCGCGGCCGCACCGCCGCCCACAGCGTCACCAACGAAGGCGGCGTGATCGTCTTCGGCGGCGCGCCGTCGAAGTAGGCAACCGCCCTCAATCCGCCGCGCGCGAGGCGGGCGCGGGTGAGGCCCGGTCGAGCCGCGCGCCGGCGCGCGCCAGGCCGTCGAACACAGCCCCAGCCATCTCGGCGGCATCGACCCGCCGACCGCGCTGCCACTGGCAGAACAGGCCGGCCAGCCCGGGCGCGACGGCGGCGGCGAAGGCCGGGGGCGAGAGGTCGGTCTCGCCGCCAGCGCGGGTGAAGGCGTCGTAGGCCGCCCGGGCTTCGGCCTGGGGATCCGGCGACAGGCGCGAACCCATCTTCAGGATCACCTCGACCAGGATGACGATGCGGAAATGCTCGATGAAAGCCGCGCGATCCATCGTGGGTTGCCCCCTCCCTTGGCATGGATGTTCTTTTTTTGTTCTACAAAATAACGGCGTTCGTCAAGCTTCGGCTTGGCTTCGTGCCCAAGACGGGGGTGCTGGGTGGTTCATCTTATGATATAAGTGAGCACTAATTTCTATTTACATTCATTCAGTTGTAGAGCAACATTGACTTCATATTTTACGTTATGGTCCGATGTGGTTTCAGATGGGACGTCGTAACATTAAGGAACCGCCGGTCGAATTCCACGATCCGGCTTTCGCGCATTTCGCGGTCGAGACATTGGGCGACGACGACGTGCTGTCGGGCGACCCGGTCTCGCGCCACGCGCCGCTCCTGCGCGCCGGCGACGGCACCCGGGTGGGCCTGCGCGACTTCTCGACCGGCCGCTTCGTGCGCCACTACGACGCCGACGAGGTCGTGCACGTCGTCGAGGGCCTGGGCAGCGTGATCGACGAGAACCATCGTGTCTGGTCGCTGCGGCCGGGCGACACCATCACCTTCCGCCGGGGCACCTCGGCGCAGTGGCAGGTGCCGGAATACTTGCGCGTACTCAGCGTCGCCTGTGGCGCGCCGCCGGCGTCATCGGCGCGCCGCGCGCTCAGGGCGATGGGCACGGTCGGCGTCGCGATGGTCGGTCTGACTGTGCTCGGCGTGACCACCATCGCCACCGTCGCCGCCTCGATGATGGGCAGCTGAGGCGCGGCCTTCGCGCGACCACCCGCACACGCCGTTAGTCATCGCCCGACGACGACCGTCCGCCGATTGATCTAGCTCATTCCGTCCTTCGCCATCGGTTCCATACTTGCTCACCACATGACGTGGAAAGCGGGGGGAATACCGGGACGATGGCGCACAAGCGATTAATGTTCAGGTCCGAGGCGCGCGAGAAAATCCTGCGCGGCGTGACGCAGCTGGCCGACGCGGTGCGCGTCACCTTGGGACCGCGCTCCAAGTCGGTCCTGATCCAGCGGAAATGGGGCACGCCGCTGGTCTGCAACGACGGCGTGACGATCGCCAAGGAGTTCGATCTGAAGGACCCCGAGGAGAACCTCGGCGCCCAGATGCTGCGCCAGGCGGCGGAAAAGACCGGTGAGCTGGTCGGCGACGGCACCAGCACGTCGACCATCCTGGCGCACGCCATCCTGACCGACGGCATCCGCAACGTCGTCGCCGGCGCCAGCGCCGTCGACATCAAGCGCGGCCTGGACCGCGCGACCAAGGCGGCGACCGCGGCCCTGGGGCGCATGTCGCGGCCCGTCACCTCGCGCAAGGAGAAGGCGCAGGTGGCGGCGATATCGGCGCACAACGACGAGGCCATCGGCGAGCTGATCGCCTCGGCGATGGAGAAGGTCGGCAATGACGGCGTGATCTCGGTCGAGGAGTCGAAGACGACCGAGACGACGCTCGACGTGGTCGAGGGCATGCAGTTCGACCGCGGCTACATCTCGCCGTACTTCGTCACCAACGTCGACGGCATGGAGTCGGTGCTGGAGAACGCGCTCGTCCTGCTGTGCGATCGCAAGATCGGCAGCCTGAAGGATCTGCTGCCGCTGATGGAAACCATCGCCAAGTCGGCCCGCCCGCTGCTCGTCGTCGCCGAGGACATCGAAGGCGAGGCGCTGGCGACGCTGGTGGTCAACCAGGTGCGCGGCAGCCTCAAGAGCTGCGCCGTGAAGGCGCCGGGCTTCGGCGACCGGCGCAAGGCGATGCTCGAGGACATCGCGATCCTGACCGGCGGCGAGGTGATTTCCGAGGAGCTGGGCGCCAAGCTCGAGACCGTCTCGCTGGCCCAGCTCGGCAAGGTGCGCCGCGCCGTGGTCGACAAGGACAACACCACCCTGATCGGCGGCGGCGGCGAGCGCGCGGCCATCGACGGCCGCATCGCCCAGCTGCGCAATATGATCGACAAGACCACGAGCGAGTACGACCGCGAGAAGCTGCGCGAACGCATCGCCAAGCTGTCCGGCGGCGTCGCGGTCGTCCACGCCGGCGCGCCGTCGGAGGCCGAGATGAAGGCCAAGAAGGACGCGCTCGACGACGCGATCAGCGCCACCAAGGCCGCCGTCGCCGAAGGCATCGTGCCTGGTGGCGGCCTGGCGCTGCTGCGCTGCGTGTCGGCGGTGACGCGGGAAGAGGAGCAATGCCAGGGCGACGAGAAAACCGGCGCGCAGGTGCTGCGCCGCGCGCTGGAGGCGCCGGCGCGGCAGATCGCCGAGAACTCCGCCGTCGATGGCGGCGTCGTGGTCGCGCGCATGCTCGAAAGCCAGGGCGATATCGGCTTCGACGCGGGACGCAAGGAGTATGTCAACCTGATCGAGGCAGGCATCATCGATCCGACCAAGGTCGTGCGCGTGGCGCTGGAGAACGCCGTGTCGGTGGCCAGTGTCCTGCTGCTCACCGAGGCGACGATGACGGAGATTCCCGAGCCCGTGCGGCCGCGCCCGGCGGAACCCGAGATGGAGATGTGAGGGCGCGGGGCGAGGCCAGGGTGCCGGCCAGCCTCGCCTCCCGCCATCAGGTCGAAGGCCCCCGGCCGAAGGCGAAGGTCGGCACCCCGTATGGATGCGACGACGCGCTGATCAGGGCGTCGCCGATATCCATCAGCTCGCGCTGAAGCGCGACGCTGTCGGTCGCGACGCGTTGCAGCGAGCCGCTGACCCAGTTCTGGTACTCCTGCGCCGCCTCGAACGGTGTCGCGGCGGTGCAGATGCGCCGCGCGGCCTCGAGCGCGGCGCGGGTTCCGGCGTGCCGCCGATCGAACCATCCCCTGGCGAAGACCTGCATGCAGTCGAGGATCCTGTCCTGGCCGCGCCAGAAATCGCTCGCCTTCGCCGCCGCGACCTCGATGCTCGCGCTCGCCTGCCCGGCGTCCACAAGCCCTGTGGCGTTCTCGTCTTCCATCTCAGCCCTCCATCTCATCGCTAGTAGTCCGACCATGGCTGGTCGCGGAAACCGAACTCGCGCGGCGCCACGGGCTCCAGGCGCGCCACCCTGAATTGCCGCTTCGCGCCGCGGCGATCGCGCAGGGTGACGACCGCGCCGATCGCGAAGCGGGCGTTCGCCAGCTCACCGGCGTGCAACTCTCCACCAACGTCGTGGTCGAATTCCCACGCGGCCCGGCGCCGACCTCGTCCGGCGCGGTGGACCAGGCCCCCATGGCGACGGGCTTCGCCCGGCGCGAAGCGTTCGACGCGACACAGATGCTCCTTGCCCTCGAGGCCGGCGGCGTCGAGCCGGCCCTCGCCGTCGAGCGGCGCGACGATCTCGAAGCCGTCATCGTCACGGCCCGCGGGGTATCGCGGCGATGGTGCGCGCCGCAGCGAAATCCGATGGAACATGGCCTCGCTCCGAATCGCTGGCGCCGCGCCCGTCAATGGGCCATCAGCATCGGCAGCCGGCAGAGCCGGAACATGTCGGTCGTCGCGCCGCCGAGGACGTATTGCTGCAGCCGGGAGTGGGAGTAGGCGCCCATGACGACGCATCCCGCCCGCTCGCGCTGCGCGATGTCGAGCACGACGCCGGCGACATCGCGGGTCGGATCGACGATCAGCGTGGGCCGCGCGTAGCCGCGCCACAGAAGATGATCGGCCAGATGATCCGCCGAGCGGCGCATCGGCTCATCTTCGCCGCCGACGAACAGGATGATGCGCTCGGTGCGGGCCAGCAGGGGCCACGACGCGGCGACAGCCCGCGCCGACTCACGGCTGTCGTTCCAGGCGATCACCACCGTCGACTGAAGCGGTCGCGCCGGCTCCTCCGGCACGACGAGCACCGGCCGCCCGGTACTGAACAGGGCGGCTTCCAGCGCGCCGTCGGTGGTGGCCGAATAGCCCCGGGGCGCGCGGGCCAGCACGATGAGGTCCGCGGCGCGGCCCCGCCGGCCGATCTCGCTGCCCACCGGGGCCAGCACTTCGTGCCAATCCGCGCTCGATGCGGCGTCCTTTGGCGGCGCGGAGGCGAGTTCCAGGCCGCGCTCCTTGCGCCAGGCGGCGAACAGCGCGCGCGCGGCGGCGGCGCGTTCGCGGTCCTGCTTCTCCAGGTCGTCGATGACGACCGCGGGCACATACCCGCCATCGGCGCCGGCGATCAGGCTGCCCGGCGCGACGCGGACATGCAGGCCCACGACATGCGATCGATCGATGTCGAGGAGGGCCTTGGTCGCGGCCAATGCGGCCTTATCGGCCGGATCGTGCAGAACGGGAAGCAGAATGACCCTGTAGGACATGGCGACACCTTCCGCGTCCGACCCGACGCGAGCCAAAGATCATCTCTTCCGCCGGCGGGCATTGATCTGGGTCAGGGGCGAATCCAGGCGTCGACCGTTTGATCTATCGCATGCCCCCGACCGCGCAGGCCGGCCAGAGTGCGGGTCTGGCGCGCTCGGGAGCGGCGATGGGCAAGGAACGATACATCGGCCTGTGGCTGGCGGCGGCTATGGCGCTGGCCCTGCTATTCGTGCGCGACTACTGGCAACGCCAGCAGCGCGTCGACCACATCGCGTTCAGCGAGTTCCGCGCCCTGCTCGAGGCCGGCCGTGTCGCCGACGTGATCGTCGGCGAGACCTATATCCGCGGCACGCTGGCCAATCCCGGCCCCAACGAGAAGCCCGAGTTCACCGCCGAGAAGCTGCCCACCGACGTCGCCGCCTTCCTCGACAAGTACAAGGTGCGATATCGCGCCGAGGTCGAATCCGGCTGGCTCAAGAGCCTCCTGTCCTGGGTGGTGCCGACCGCGGTGTTCGCCACGATCTGGATCTTCGTGATGCGCCGCGTGCAAGGCGGCGGCGGGCTGCTGGCGATCGGCAAGAGCAAGGCGCGCGTCTATGTCGAGAAGAGCACCGGCGTCGACTTCGCCGACGTCGCGGGCGTCGACGAGGCCAAGGCCGAGCTCAAGGAGATCGTCGACTTCCTCAAGGACCCCGAGACGCATTCGCGACTGGGCGCGCGCCTGCCGCGCGGCGTGCTGCTGGTCGGCCCGCCGGGAACCGGCAAGACGCTGCTGGCGCGCGCGCTGGCGGGCGAGGCCGGCGTGCCGTTCTTCTCGATCTCCGGCGCGGAGTTCGTCGAGATGTTCGTCGGCGTCGGCGCGGCGCGCGTGCGCGACCTGTTCGAGCAGGCGCGCGCGCACGCACCCTGCATCGTCTTCATCGACGAGCTCGACGCGCTGGGCCGCGCCCGCGGCACCTTCGCGCTGGGCGGCCACGACGAGAAGGAGCAGACGCTGAACCAGCTGCTGGCCGAGCTCGACGGCTTCGATTCGAAGGCCGGCATCGTGCTGCTGGGCGCCACCAACCGCCCCGAGATCCTCGATGCCGCCCTGCTGCGGGCGGGGCGCTTCGACCGTCAGATCCTGGTCGATCGCCCGGACAAGAAGGGCCGCACCGACGTGCTGAAGGTGCATGTGCGCAAGGTGCGCCTCGCCGCCGAGGTCGACCTGACGCAGGTCGCCGCCCTGACGCCCGGCTTCACCGGCGCCGATCTCGCCAACCTGGTGAACGAGGCGGCGCTGCTCGCCACGCGACGCCGGGGCGCCGACGTGACAATGGACGACTTCACCCAGGCCATCGAACGCATCGTCGCCGGGCTGGAGAAGCGCAACCGCATCCTCAATCCGGCCGAGCGCCGCATCATCGCCGTGCATGAGGTCGGCCACGCCCTGGTCGCGATGGCGACGCCCGGCACCGATCCGGTCCAGAAGATCTCGATCATCCCCCGCGGCATCGGCGCGCTGGGCTACACGATCCAGCGGCCCACCGACGATCGCTACCTGATGAGCCAGAGCGAGCTGGAAGCCAAGCTGACTGTGCTCATGGGCGGGCGCGCCGCCGAGATGCTGCGCTTCGCCTCGGTCTCGACCGGCGCCGCCGACGATCTGCGCAAGGCGACCGACATCGCGCGCGGCATGGCGACCCACTTCGGCATGGTGCCGGAGCTCGGCGTCGTGTCCTACGAGGTCGAGGCTGCGCCGTTGCTCGGGCCGGTACCCGGCATGGCGGCGCCGCGCAGCTACAGCGAGGCCACGGCGGCCCGGATCGATACCGCCGTGCAGCGCATCGTCGCGGCCGCGCTGGAACGCGCCCAAAGCATCCTGGGAGCCGAAGGCGCGTTGCTCGATTCGACGGTCGAGAAATTGCTGGAGCGCGAGACGCTGGGCCCCGCCGACCTCGAGCCGCTGGCCCGTCACTTCGCCGCCGCCAAGGCGGCCTGAGCTCGCGCGCCGACCAGGGCCCGAGGCCGAGGCGCTCAGCGCAGCGTCGCGATCGGCAGCGTCTTGATGTGCGTGTCGATCGCGCGCTGGGCGGCACGCGGCAAGGGCAGGTGGCTCTTGCGCTCTTTCCAGTGCTGGTGGAACAGCGCCACGGTCTCGCGCGCGGTGTCGAGCACGAGCTTCTCCGGCAGGCGCGCTTTCGATGCCAGATGCACCAGCTCGTCGGCGTCGAGCCCGTCGAAGCGCTTGGTGCGGCTGTAGGTCAGCGCCGCCTTGTCGTCGGGCAGGTGGACGATGGTCGACACCAGGTCGTAGGCCGGCGCCAGCCGGGCGCGCCGCCGGTCGGGATAGATCAGCGACCAGTTCTTCAGGTGCGTGTCGGCGTTGCCGATCAGCGTGGTGAAGACCACGCGGCGGATGAACTCGGCGATGTCGGCCTGCGTGCCCTCGGCGGCGATCACCGTGGCGATGTTGCGGTGGCTGGCCCTCTCGTACTTCGCCTCGGGATAGACGCCGAAGACCTGGGCGAAATCCTCGATATGCACCGCCAGGCCGTCGGGCAGCCGGTCGAAACGCTCCACGACCAAGGCACGCTTGCCGGCCAGCCGACCGATGTCGTCGGGCAGGTTGTCGATGGCGTCGATGTCGATCAGGCGCACGTCGGGCACGTCGATGCCGACCAGGCGCGCGAGCGTCATCATCGAGAACTCGTTCTCCGGCACGCCCGCGAAGCGCTCCGAGGGCAGCTTGACGATGCGCGAGCCGCCGATGCCCCTGACCGGGATCGTCAGCCCGCCACTGGCCGCCTCGATGGCCGAGAACTTCAGCTGCACGCCGGCCAGCGAGAAGCGCAGGGTTCGCGCGCGGCGCTCGCGTGTCGTCGCCCGGTCGTCATCGGGAGCGGGCGGCCAGGTCTCGCCATCGGCCGGCCTGACGACGACGGCGCCGGGCAGATCCTGGCCCAGCACCCACAGCAGGAAGAACTCGCGCACCGATTTCACGCCGGCGCGATCCGCGAGATAAGCGCGCATCGGTCCTTCGGGCAGCAGGTTGGCGAAGAACGGCGGCAGGCGCGTGCGCGTCGGCGCGACGTCGCGGATCAGCTCGCCGAAGCGGTCCTTGAAGGCGAGGCTCAGCACCGGGCGCGCGCCATCGTCGAGATAGGCGTCGTTGAATGCGAAAAGGATGCGGTCGCCGCCGGCGCGCGTCAGCGTGCCGACGGGCGTGCCATGCAGCAGCACCTCCAGCACGCTGACGTCAGGCATCGTCGTCCTCGTCGAGGCTGTAGGCGGGACGTGGCGACTCGGCGACGCCGCGGGCGATCGACTGGACGGCGGGCAGGCTCTTGCGCGGCACGAGCGCGAGTTCCAGATCGAGGGCGCGCGCGATCGCCACCAGGCTCGAGAGCCGGAGGTCGACGGTGCCGCGCTCGATGTTGGAGATGTGGCCTTGCGGCACGCCGGCACGCTGGCTGAGCGCGCGCTGGCTCAGGCCCCTGGCCTGGCGGGCCTTGAGCAGTGCCTGGGCGATCTCGTCTGTGCCTTCGGTCATGATATATAATCACAGATCAGATTGGATTTTTGATCGTTATTAATATATCAACAGTAAGATCGGGCGCAAGGTGGTGATACGGTTAAATATATAATTATTCCTATATAATATATATAAATATATCATCGCCGAGCCGCCATCGTCACCCGGCGCGGCCGCCAGTCCGTGGCGTCGCCCGTGCCCTTGCCGAGATTGCAGTCGCGGCACAGCACCTGGAGGTTGTCGGCGCGCAGCGCCAGCTCGGGATGGCGGCTGCGCGGCTTGATGTGGTCGACCTGGATGATCGCGCCGTCGCGGGCGCCGCGGCCGCAGCACTGGCAGCGCGCGCCGAACTTCTTCAGCACGCGATAGCGCAGTGACAGCCAGGCGCGCGAGGTCAGGAAGTGGTCATCGTCGGCGCGCAGAGGCGGCGGGGCAGGCCTGGGCGCCGGCGGCGATTTCTCTTCGATGATGAGGCCGTCATGGCCACCCAGCGCTTCGGCGATCGCGGCGTCGAGCTGGCGCTCGATGCCGTCGACCCAGTGGCCGTGGCGAATCGCGATCTCGATCGGGCCGACCAGTGGGCGGACGATCGTGGCGATGCGTGCGCGCAGAACCGGAGGCAAATCGAGATCGTCGAGCGCGCTCATGGCAACGCCAGCGCGGCGAAGCGGTTGAGCCGGCGGATGGTGTCGAGCGTCATCGGCAGCAGGCGGCGCTCGAAGGGCACGAAGCCGCGCCGGCGGCTATGCGCCAGGCTGTCGAGCAGCACAAAGAGCTCGGCGCGACGCGCGGCGGCGTAGGCGATCGTCGAGGCATGCGGGCGCATCGCTCACAGCGCCGGCCACACCGCGACACAGCCGATCGTCACGCGCTCCTGGGGCGTCGGCAGGCCGACGCGCTTGCGCAGCGCGGCGGCCTCGCGGATGGCGTCGCGCAGCAGGCGGTCGAGGCGCGCGGCGGCGTCCTGCTCATTCGGATCGCGGAGCTCGCCGCGGTAGGGCGCGATGTGGCGCGCGCCATCGATCACGCGTTCCAGCGCCTCGAGCCTGGCGGCCATCGCCGCCCGATCGGTGTCCAGCATGTCGCGCGCCTCGGAGCTATCCACGGCAGGTGAGGAAGGGGGAGGGCATCGGGGTCCCGGGCGTGGGAGGTGGTGCCCGGGACCCCTGTCCCCTCTACCGGCGGCGCTTAGTCGAGGGGCCCCGCCGGCGTGGATGGATATTCGCAATTCTAGAAAATTTAGTCAATCATAAAATTCGGAAAATATGAATGTTACGACTTCGCCAGTCCGATGGGCTCAGAGCAGCGACACGAAGTCCTCGAACTTGCCCGCCGCGCTGCGTCCCAGCTCGGGCGGGAAGGCGAGGTCGAAGTGGAAACCCGCGCCGAACTTCGCCCGTGCCCAGTCCAGCACATGGGCGATCTCGACCTCGGCCAGCGGCCGATCCGCCACCAGACGCAGCTCGATGCGGTCGGGCGCGGTCTGCGCGAACTGGTAGTGGCGGATCGGCGCCAGCGCCAGCAGCGCGCCGATATCGCCGGAGGACAGGAGCGGCCAGCGTTCGGCGCCGTCGGGCAGGCGTAGCAGGTTCTGGCGCCGGCCGAGGATGCTCTTGATCACCGGCAGGCCGCGGCCGCACGGGCAGGCGCCGTCGCCGGTCTCGGCGTAGTCGCCCAGCTCGTAGCGCAGCAGCGGCATGGCGAGGTTGTGCAACGGCGTGACGACGACGCGGCCGATCGCGCCGGGCCCAACGGCGGCGCCATTCTCGTCGAGGATCTCGATCAGCGCGCTTTCGGCCTGCAGGTGGTAGTGCTCATGCTCGGGACACTGGAACGCGAGATAGCCGCATTCGCGCGTCGAATAGGTGTCGATCACCGGCACGCCCCAGCGCTCGCGACAGAGCGTGCGCAGGCCGGGCGCCAGGATCTCCGAGATGGTGAGCACCTGCTTCAGCCGCGTCGGCCTGAAGTCGTCCGATGCGCGCAGCAGGCGGTCGAGCAAGGTGGGATGCGTCAGCAGATAGTCGGGCGCCTCGCGCTCGAGCCACTCGATCTGCCGTTCGATCGGCGTGGTGATGTTGAGGCTGACGCAGGGGCCGGTCTTGAAGATGTCCCCGGTCGAGAAGCCCCAGCTGTCGTAGCGCTTGCCGTCGGGCCACAGCGCCTTGCCCTTGTCGGAATAGCGGATCACCGCGAGCTTCGCCGACAGATCGCGCGCGTGCCAGAGATGCTCGCGCACGGTGAAGGCGCTCCACAGCAGCTCCCACAGTTCCGAGCGCACGGCGCGGATCGGCTGGCCGGTCGAGCCCGAGGTGAAGATCTCGCTGAGTTCGCCATGGCCCTCGGGCATGGCGGGGCTGATCAGCGTGTCGCCGGCGTGCTGGATCTGGCGGCGCGTGAGCGGCGGCAGATCCCGCCAGCGCGCCCAGAACGCTTCGCCCCCTGGCGCGTCGACTGGCGCCTCGATCAGCCGGCGCAGCCGGCCGCGCCAGAACGGCACGTGCGCGTCGGCGTGCGCCAGCAGGCGGCGCAATTGCGCCTGCTGGCGCTGGCGCAGCCGCTCGGGCGGCCACCACTGGCTCCGCTCGAGCTGGAACAGGAAGGACAGGCTGGCCATGCCGCGGCCCGAGACGGCGGCGGGGAAGGCCATGTCGGGCAGCGCGCTGGCGAAGGGAAGCTCGTGCATGCGGCCCGTATCATCCCCGGCGAAATGTGGCCACAGAACGGCCCCCGGCATCCGGCACAGTTTGGCCGCAATCGGCGGCCAACTTGTTGGCCCGGATCAATGGGAGGTGTCGCGTCATGTCGTTCGCCAGGAAGGCCAGTCTGCTCGTCGGTGTGATCGGGACGGCGGCGACCTTGGCCACGACCGCCGAGGGCGGCGAAGGCGGGGAGGGTGGCCGCGGCAAGAAGTGGCGGCCCGTCGTCGTCGTGCCGGCCTATCCGGTCTACGTCGCGCCGCCGCCGGTCTATTACGCGCCGCCGCCGCCGGTCTACTACGCACCGCCGCCGGTGTACTACCCGCCCAATCGCGGCAGCGTGTTCTTCGGCGCCACGATTCCGCTGCGCTAGCGTTCATCACCGCCGCCGTCGCGAGGGACCCGGCCGACGCTGGGTCCCTCGTCGCGTTTCGGGGTGGGGGATTGGTCGTCGTCTGTTCGTGCGGCGTATCCTCAGTCGGCCCAGGGATTGACGATCTGTTTCACCACCGTCAGGAAATCCTGGGTGTTGCGGGTCACCAAGGTCAGCCCGTGGACGGATGCGGTGGCGGCGATGAAGGCGTCCATGACGCCGATCGGCCGACCGGCCGCCTCGCGGCGCGCCACCAACTCGCCCCAGCGATCGGCGATGGCGGGATCGATCGGCAGGACGCGGCCTTCGAAGCGCAGCGGCAGATCCTCGCGCAGCCAGGTGTCGAGGCCGCGCCGCCGCCTGCCATCGGCCAGGCGGTCGATGCCGTGACGCAACGCGGCCAGGCTCACCACGCTCAGGAACACGCGGTCCTCGTCGGCCGCGGCCAGCCAGGCGACGACCCCAGGATCGGGTCTCGGCCGCGCCCATTCCGACACGACGTTGGTGTCGAGCAGGAAGCTCACAGCGCGACCTTGCGCGCCCGATCCTTCCTGCGTGTGACGACGAGGCCCGAGTCGCGCAGCGGCGAGGCGGCGAGGAACTCCGCGAGATTGCCGGTGCGCTTGGACTTGCGCTCCCATTCCTCGGCCGACACGACGACGGCCGCGACCCGGCCGCGCTTGGTGATGGTCTGCGGCCCCTTGGCGCGCGCCTGCTCGATCATCTCGCTGAAGCGAGCCTTGGCGTCGGCGACGGTCCAATTGTCGATGGCCATGGTTTCGCTCCAGCTTGGATGACTATATGGTCATAATAGTCATCTGGTGCCGGTGCGCAAGCGATGCTCGGCGCCCGGAGGGCATCGACACCGCCGCGACCGCAAGCGATGTATCGCGACAACTCAGGCACTTCACAGGAATCCGAATGTCGGGCACGCGGGCTCTGGTCGATCGATGGAGCGCGTGATGCGACAGACGGATGACGAACGGGCCATCAGGGCATTGCTGGACGCATGGGCGGCGGCGGTGCGCGCCCACGACCTCGAGGGCGTGGTGGCGCATCGCGCGCGCGACATCGTGATGTTCGATGTGCCGCCGCCGATCCAGGAGAAGGGTATCGAGGCCTATCGCGACACCTGGCCGCGCTATTTCGCGTCGGAGGGCTCGCGCGACTTCGCGTTGCGCGAGCTGACGATCGTCGCCGGCGCCGACGTGGCCTGGGCGCATGCGCTGCTGCGCTGCGAGGCGGTGCCCGAGGCGACCGGTCGGCTCTCGGTCGGACTACGCAAGATCGATGGCCGCTGGATGGTGGCGCACGAACACCACTCCTTCCCGGCCGCGTAGCTCTCCGGGACGGGCGCGACGGCGACGTGGAACCGTCGTCGGGCGCCGCCGTTCGTCGAGGCCCTCGCGAAACCGTCTCGCCGGCGTCCTCATGAGCCGGCGGGACGCCGGCGGACCCAGGAAGACGACTAGGATCCCCGTGGCCCGCGCCACCTCACCACGACGGCAGGAAGCTCTTGAACTTCTCCGCCATGAACGCCTTGACCTCGGGCGAGCGGTAGCTCTCGACCAGGATCTTCACCCAGGGCTTGTCCTTGTCGGCGGTGCGCACGGCGATGACGTTGACGTACGGGCCCTGCGGGTCCTCCTGCAGGATGGCGTCCTTGGCCGGATCGAGACCGGCTTGCACCGCATAGTTGGTGTTGATCGCCGCGGCCGCGACGTCGTCGAGCGAGCGTGAGGTCTGCGCCGCGTCGATCTCGATGATCTTGAACTTCTTCGGGTTGTCGATGATGTCCAGCGGCGTCGGCTTCAGCCCGACATTGGGCTTGAGCTTGATCACGCCCTTGGCCTGCAGCAGCAGGAGCGCGCGGCCGCCATTGGTCGGATCGTTGGGGATGGCGATCGAGCCGCCCGAGGGCACGTCGGCCCAGCTCTTGTGCTTCTTCGAGTAGATGCCCAGCGGCACGGTGTAGGTCTGCCCCACCGACTCGATCTTGAACTTGCGATCGGCCTTCTGGTTGTCGAGGTAGGGCTGATGCTGGAAGGCGTTGGCCTGGATCTCGCCGGCGTCGAGCGCGGTGTTGGGGATCACGAAATCCGTGAACTCGACGATCTCGATCGTCAGCCCCTTCGTGGCGGCGACGGCCTTCACCGCGCCCATGATCTGCGCCGGCGGGCCGGCGGTGACGCCGACCTTGATGGTGGTCTGGGCCGAGACGCTCGCGGCGCCGGCGAGCAGCGACGCGGCGAGGGTCGCGATGAAAAGACGACGCGGTGACATAGGGACAATCCTCCTTGGGGGGAGCGGTTGGTTGGAAACAGTCATGCGTGATCCCGCTTGCGCTTGTCCAGCCGGCGCGCGAGGCGGTCGCCCAGGGTCTGCACGGCCTGGACGATGACGATGAGCACGATGACCACCGCGGCCATCACGTCGGGCATGAAGCGTTGGTAGCCGTAGCGGATGCCGAGATCGCCGAGACCGCCGCCGCCGACGGCGCCGACCATGGCGGAGAAGCCGATCAGGCTGACGGTCGCCAGCGTGAGCGCCAGCGCGATCGCCGGCAGCGCCTCGGGCAGCAGGACCTTGAGCACGATCTGCACCGGGCTGGCGCCCATGGCGCGCGCCGCCTCGATCAGGCCGTGGTCGAGCTCGCGGATCGCCGCTTCCACGAGGCGCGCGATGAACGGCGTGGCGGCGACGGTCAGCGGCACGATGGCCGCCGCCGTGCCGATCGAGGTGCCGGCGATCAAGCGCGTGAAGGGAATGATCGCCACGACGAGGATGATGAAGGGCGTCGAGCGCGTGGCGTTGACGATGAGGCCCAGCACGCGGTTGGCCCAGGGCGCGGCGAACAGCTCGCCGGCGCGGCTGGTGGCGAGGAAGACGCCCAGCGGCAGGCCGAGCGCCGTGCCCAGCCCGGCGGCGACCGCGACCATCAGCAGCGTGTCGAGCGTGGCGTTGAAGATCGCCTGCAGGACCTCAGGCGACATGGCCGAGCACCTCGCTGCGCAGGTCCTGGCGCGCCAGCGCGTCGAGCGCGGCCGTCAAGGTCGCGCCGGGGATGGCGATGGTCAGCGTGCCGAACGGCCGGCCGGCGATCGAGTCGATCTGGCCATGCAGCAGGGCGATGTCGATCGCCAGCGCGCGCGCCAGCTGGCCCAGCACGCGATCGCCCGATCGCTCGCCGCTCCACACGATCTTCACCACCGCCTGGCTGTCGGCGAAGGGCGCGGGCTTCAGGCGCGCGCGGATGTCCTCGGGCAGCGCCGAGCCGGTCACCGAGCCGACGAAGGACCGCGTCGTCGGGTGTTGGGGATGGGCGAAGATGTCGAAGGTCGCGCCCTGCTCGATGATGCGTCCCGCCTCGAGCACCACGACCTGGTCGGCGATGGTCTTCACCACCGCCATCTCGTGCGTGATCAGCAGGATGGTGAGCCCGAGCTCGCGGTTGATGCGCTTCAGAAGCGCCAGGATCTGCGCCGTTGTCTCGGGATCGAGCGCCGAGGTCGCCTCGTCGCTGAGCAGCACCTTGGGCGCCGTCGCCAGCGCCCGTGCGATGCCGACGCGCTGCTTCTCGCCGCCCGACAGCTCGGCCGGATAGCGGTCGCGCTTGTCGGCCAGCCCCACCAGCTCGAGCAGCATGGCGACGCGTTGCCTGATCTCGGCCGCCGGGCGCCCGGCGATCTCCAGCGGCAGCGCGACGTTGCCGAAGGCGGTGCGCGAGGCCAGCAGGTTGAAGTGTTGGAAGATCATGCCGATCGAGCGGCGCGCCGCACGCAGGCCACGCTCGTCGAGCGCGGAGATCACCGTGCCGTCGACCGTCACGCTACCGGTCGTCGGCTTCTCCAGCCCGTTGACCAAGCGGATCAAGGTCGACTTGCCCGCGCCGCTGCGGCCGATCACGCCGACAATCTCGCCAGCGGCCACCGACAGCGACACGCCATCGAGCGCGCCGACCTCGGGCGAGGCGCGGCGGGCGGCGTAGGTCTTGCGCACGGTGTCGAAGACGATGACGGGGGAGGCGGCGGAGGACATTGGCGGCGGAGCAAGTCGCATGGCGGCGGGACGGGCGTCAATGAAGACGCTCGCGACAAACAAGATTGCAGTCGTTGTGAAGATGTCGAGCGGCGCCACGCGAGGGGCATGATGTCGTCGTCGCGACTCGAGAGCATGTCGACGGCTTTCCCTATCGCGCCGTCCACGGTGGAGAATCGGTTCGGACGACGGCCCTGGGCCGGCACGTAGTGGCTTCGCATCCTTGGGCTTGTCCGGAGAAATGTCCGAACAGCGCGTCGAGGTTATTTCGGCATATCAATCAACAACCGCCGTGGGTGAGCGCATCATGTCCGATCAAATATCCGCTTGAACGGACGCCTCGCGCACTCACGCGCGTCGCGTGGCGGGTAGATCGGAGATCGGCTTCATATCAGGGCCTCGACATAGGGGCGCATCACGTTGGAGACACGGCCGAACGCAGCCGCCCGCATCACTTCCGCCGGCGTCGCCTTGCGTCGCCGGATGGCGTCGCGCAGCGCCTCGATGGCGACATCAAGTCCGACGCGGCGACGATGCTTGAAGCAATCGGCGACAGTCTTGGGGACGTTATAGATCGGCACCTGGACGCCTTCGATGTCGACACGCTCGACGTGAGTCGGGACGACAGGCTCGCTGGCATGGACGACCTCGATCGGAAACGGCGCGGACTTCGCGCCGCGCGCGCCGCGTGGCAGCGTCATCCACACGGCATGGGGCAGCTGGGTGGTGAGGCCGTGATGTCTCAGTGCCGAGAGCAGGCACACGATTCCCTGCGGCATCAGGCGAGCCGCCACGGCGAGGCTATGGGCGGCATCGGTGCCCGCCAGCTCCGGGAGCTGGTAGACGCCGCGCGCGAGCTGAACGAGGCGGCCGTCGTCGCAGAGGCGCTTGAGGTAGACGAGGGGGATGCCCGCCGCATCGAAATCGCGCGCACGGGCGATCCCGCGCTTCTTCACGAGGGCGAGCGCCCGGCCGGCCGGCGATTCCATGCCCGAGGTCATGGTCTGTTATATATTGACGTCAATCACTCGCAAATGATGACAAAATATAACAATTGCTATCTCATAGTCCCAGCTCGCTATGGGAACCGAGGCGGACAAGGTCGAGCGCCTCGGCGTCGGGCTTTCGATAGATCAGCACGAGATCCGGCTTGATGTGGCAGTCGCGATGGTCCTTCCAGTCGCCGGTCAGTGCGTGATCGAAGTGCCGGCGCGGCAGCGGCTCATCGGCCGCGAGCAGGTTCACCACGGCCGTCAGCTCGACATCGAGCGCTTTGCCGTGACGACCCGCTTTCTCTCGTTTGTAGTCGCGCTTGAATCGCGTCGTGTACCTAATCGTCCTCATTCAGGCTCGCGATCAGCTTGTCCGGCGAGCCGGCCGTCACCAGCTCGCCGCGACGCGCCGCCTTCATCGCCGCGATGGTTTCGGCGTTCGGCACCAGCGGCTCGAAGGGCAAGGCCTTCTCGGCGGCGATCTTCACCATCATCAGTCGGAAGGCGTCGGACACGGTTAGGCCCATCGCCGCCAGCACAGCGGCGGCCTCATTCTTCACGCGCTCGTCGATGCGGGCACGGACAACTGCGTTCTCGGCCATAGGGTTGCTCCTTGGGCTACAATGTAGCTCAGCACGCGGAGAATTCAACCCCCGGCCGTTTCTGCTGACCGCGCTTCGGCGCCTAGAAAGCGCTCCGAGTATCTTATGTCGACTATCGAATCCAAATGGATCGGCTTCATCTCGAACGCCGCCCGCATGAACGCGAAAGCATCTGGCGGCAGATCCTTGCCGATGCCACGGCGACGAGCGTGCCACTCCTGTAGATCGATCTGCCACGTCTCGTGCTGGATCTGATGCCACGTCGCGCGCCTGCCGGATTCGTCGTGGACTTCAAGCAGAATGGTCGCGACCCAGCTCCGATCGGAATACTCAAACACGCTCCAACAATCGTCTATTGCGAACATGATTAGACAGAGTTGCTGGCGTGTCTCGGGATCGACGATGGCGGGCGATGCGCGGACGCCTTTGTCGACGGGCTCGGCATGGGTGCGTTCAAGCATGGAAGCGGGCGTTTGGCCGCACGGAGAGCGAGGGGTGGGGGAAGGCGCTAGATGTTGGCCTGAAACGGGCGACGCTTGGCGATCCGCTCTATCGCGAGCAGCAGAGCTCGCTTCTCCGGGCTGCGACGCTCGCCGGAGTTGGGGCGCACGTAGTCGTCGCCGGTAAAGCCTAGCTCGGCCTTGCGGCGCTCGATCCGCCGTTCCAGTTCCTCAAGCGTGACGGACTTCATCGGCCCATTCCTTTACGTCACTCCGGCGCCTGCATCGCGCGCACCGGTGACGCCCACTCCAGCGCCTGGTCCTCCAGCAGCGCCGCGTTGGTCGAGATCAGGTTGAATCTGCCCGCCGTGTGGCCGCGGCGTACCTGCTTGAGCATGGTCGGCCCCTCGGCGAGCTTCACGACGCAGAGCTTGCCGACGACGCCGTTGACGTCCTGCTCGGGGTCGCGGCTGTAGAAGACGCGCCAGCCGTCGGGGATCGCCGGCTCCATCGACGAGCCGCGCACGATCGCCGCCACGGTGCGCTGCGGGTTCAGCCCGCTGGGGCAGGGCACCTCGTCCAGCCCGTGGCCCTTGGGGAAGTCGTCGATCGGCAGGATCTGCGCGCCGGCGCCGATGTAGCCGACGATCGGCACCTTGGGCCGCTCGCCGCCGAACATCACGTCGGCCGGATCGACGTTGTAGAGCCGCGCATAGGCCATCGCCCATTTCCAGTCGACGGCGTTGGGCACCGTCTCGTGGCGGTGGATCACCGAAGCCGAGGTGTGCAGCGCCGCGCCGACTTCCTCGAGCGAGAGCTGGCGCGTGAGCCGCAGACGGCGCAGCGCGGAATCGTCCGGCTGCGGGCGGCGATGACGTCTAATTTTCGCGGGCGGCTGGGCCATGGGGGCAGAATGGCTCCGCCATGTCATCATGTCTTTTTCTGTTTTGCGAAATTACGCTTGATGTAATTCGTAAAATACGAAATTATACCTCATGACCGATGATCTCCCCCAGCCTTTGACCCCGCCGGATTGCGACCTGCGCGGCCTGGAGTGGATGCCGCTCTACGGCCACCGGCTGTTCGCCTCCGATTTCGACGCCCATGCCAGCGACGCTGCGTTCCGCGCCGCGCTCAGCCTGTGGTGGTCGGCCTGGAACCAGGTGCCGGCCGCCAGCCTGCCCGACGACGAGGTGGCGCTCTGCCGCCTCGCCGGTCTCGGCCGCGATCTGCGGAGTTGGCGCGCGGTGCGCGAACGCGCGCTGCACGGCTTCACGCGGTGCGCCGACGGTCGCTTCTACCATCGCGCGCTCGCCGAGCTGGCGCTGTCGGCGTGGGATCGCCGGCTGAAGGATCGCAAGCGCAAGGAGCGCTGGCGCGAGCGGTCGCGGAACGCGGACGCGGACGGTCCGGGAACGGGCGAGAGGAGAGGAGACGAGACGACAAGAGAGGAGACGAGAGGAATCGAATCCCGGCGCCTGG
>CAYTFW010000090.1:0-1526 GCA_964437145.1 uncultured Rhizobiaceae bacterium | reverse complement strand
CGGCGCCTGGTGAACCGCCGGCCCGGCCGCAAGGCGGCGGTCGAGTCGTCGTCGGTCACGGCGCGGTTGCGCAAGCTGATCGCCGGGCGCGCCGGTCATCCCTGCCCGGACAACGACGTGCTGGCCCACGCGCTGGGCGTCAACGATCATGTCGTGCGCGAGGCCATCGAGCTGCTCGAGTCGCGCTTCCAGCTCGAGATCCAACGCACCGCCAATATCGGCGGCCCGCGCCGGCGCATGCGGGTGAAGGTGCACGGCTGCTGGTGCCGATGGACCGAGTACAGCAGGCGCGGCGCCTACGATCTGCGCATCGTCTCGCCCGACCTGCAGACGCTCGCCGGCGTGCACGGCTGCGCGCATCACCTGTTGCGCGTGCTGCAGGCGGGGCGGTTCGAGTGAGGCGCTCGCGAGGGCGTCGTATGCGAAAATGGCGGTCGAAATTCGGGTGGCGGCGTTGAACACTACGGCCAAACCAACAGGAGGAAGCGTGGTGAGACGTGTGATCGCAATCGTGATGGCGTTGCTCTGCCTGGCGAGCCCCGCGCTCGCGCAGGACAGGGGCGCGTTCCGGCCGAGCAAGACCGTGACCATCATCGTGCCCTACAGCCCGGGCGGCGGCACCGATGTGGTCGGCCGGCTGATGGCGCAGGCGCTCGAGCCGATGTGGGGCCAGACCGTCATCGTCGACAATCGTACGGGGGGCAGCGGCTCGATCGGCGCGGCGATCGTGGCGCGCGCCCCGCCGGATGGGCACACGCTGGTGCTGGCGGTGTCGGGCATCGCCATCAACGCCCACATGCTGAAGCTGCCCTACGACACCGCGACGGCCTTCGCGCCGATCACCGCCGTGTCCTATCCGGTCGCCACCTTGCTGGCCACGCCCAGCCTGCCGGCCAACGACCTGCGCGAGCTGAAGGCGCTGGTCGAGAAGGAGGGGCCGGAGAAGCGCTCCTTCGCCAGCCCCGAGCCGGGCACGCGGCTGATCGCCGAGCGCATCTTCGAGAAGGCCGGCATCAAGCTCCTGCACGTGCCCTACAAGGGCGCCGCGTCCTTCGTGCAGGACGTCGCGGCCGGCCGCGTCGACACCGGCGCCGCCAGCGTCACGTCGGGGCTGTCGCTGATCAACGCCGGCAAGCTGAAGTCGCTGGGCATCATGGGCACGCGACGCGTCCCGGCGCTGCCTAACGTCGCGACCTTCGCCGAGCAAGGCTTCGTTGGCCTGGAGGAGAACTCGTGGGCCGGGCTGTTCGCGCCGGCGGGCACGCCGCCCGACGTGGTGGCGGCGATCCATCGCGATATCGCCAGCGTTCTGGCGCGGCCGGAGTTCATCGCCAAGCTGACCGAGCTCGGCTCGCTGCCCGGCGGCGACACGCCGGCGGTGTTCAGCGAACGCTTCCAGCGCGACATCAGGGAGTCCGGCGTCGCCATCCGCCGACTGGGCTTGACGATTGAGTAGGCGCGTGACGTCACCGTCTTCCTTCTCCCCGCGCAGGCGGGGAGAAGGTGCCCGAAGGGCGGATGAGGGG
>CAYTFW010000089.1:0-25475 GCA_964437145.1 uncultured Rhizobiaceae bacterium | reverse complement strand
GTGCCGCCCAACAAGGTGGTGCGCAAGGGCGAGCTGTGGGCCGGCAACCCGGCGAGCAAGATGCGCGACGTCGCCGAGAAGGACCTCGAGATGATCAAGCGCACCTGCGCCAATTATGTGAAGCTCAGCCGACGGTATCTCGGCGGTTGAGCGCCGCCGCCGCTAGCGGCCCTCCGCGGTCTTTAGCATGTGCAGCGCGCGCGCCCGATTCGCGATCCAGGGGAATGGTCCTGAAGCCATCAGCTGTCCAAACGCCTCGACGATATCCTTCATGTGATTTTGACCGAAAAGCATCAGGACCCGCGCTTTCTTCGATTGATCTCCGCCGGCTAGGCAGGCCACGCAGTAGGCTGCGGCGATGACGCTGCGATTGATCTCAGAGCCATGCTGATCAACGATGTCCTGTTCGTCGACGATGATGTCGCCATGCTTCTGCAGTAGACGGTCGTGCTTCTTCTTAAGCCCGCGTTCGAGGAACAGCAGAGCGTTGGCGTACCGCCTATCGCGCATCGACATGAAGCGCTTGATGGCATCCTCGGCCCGCTTGAGGTCGTCGGGGTCGTTGTGGTTCTCGCCGAGGACCGCGATTACGACAGGGGCGGTTACGTCTTTTGACATCGGCTCCGATAGCACGTCGATCGCTTCCTGGCGCTTGAGTGGGCCATGATCGCGAACGAGCATGGCTTGGATCTGACCGCCCGATGGCATGCCGCCCTTGATATCAAGTTTTGGCGCGACCTCCTTGGTGAAAACCTGGCACAGCGCCGCGACGTTGTCGCCTTTCTTGAGCAGGCCCGCTTCAGCGCAATAATAGCCGAAGAGCTTTGCTTCAATTCGGATCATCGGAACATCCCCAAAAGCACTCGACTGAGGTCGGGATCGACTCCGCAGCCTGTGACCATAAGGCGGCGGCGTACGCCTGGTCGAGCACGATCTGGAAGGAGCTATATATGCCGGGCGCCAACCTTTCGCGACTGCGGCGAGAAGACGAAGTGGCGCCCAATCGCCGAGCGCGACATCGAGATTTTCAAGTCCGCCTGCGTCAGCTATGTGAAACTCAGTCGGCGATACTTGAACCTTTAGCCGATGCCTTCCTCCTGAGGGGGGAGACAGACTCGGGGAGGGAGTAAGACATGCGACGCAACCTGCTGCGCCAGAAGCTCGATCGCGGCGAGCCGACCTTGGGCACGCATATCCTGTCGACCTGGCCGACCCTGGTCGAGCTGATCGGCCAGAGCGGGCAATACGACTACGTCGAGTTCACCGCCGAGTACGGTCCGTTCACCATGCACGACCTCGACAATCTCGGCCGCGCACTGGAGGTGGCGGGCATCGGCGGCATGATGAAGGTCGAGCAGACGCAGTGGACGCACCAGACCATGCGCGCCATCGGCTCGGGCTTTCAGAGCATCCTGTTCGCCGACGTGCGCACCGTCGCCGACGCCGAGGCCTGCGTGAAGGCGGTACGCGCGGAGTCGCCTCGTACGCGTGGCCTGGCCGGCGTCGGCATGCGCCGCGACGTCGGCACGATCCGCGAGGTGGGCACGCCGGCCTTCGTGAAGGCGCTCGACGACGTGGTCGTGGCGCTGATGATCGAGAAGCGGCAATGCGTCGAGGACCTCGACAACGTGCTGTCGGTGCCGGGCATCGACATGGTGCAGTTCGGCCCGTCCGACTACAGCATGAGCATCGGCGTACCGGGCCAGGCCACGCACCCCGATGTCGTGAAGGCCGAACGCAAGACCATCGAGACGGCGCTGAAGAAGGGCATCCACCCGCGTGTCGAGCTGCGCGACCCGGCGCAGGCTCGGCGCTATCTCGACATGGGCGTGAAGCATTTCTGCATCGGCTGGGACGTCACCATCCTGAACACCTGGTGGAACGAGAAGGGCGCGGAGATGCGCGGGATGCTCGCGGGCAAGAAGGCCGGGAAGAAGACAGCCAAGGCGAAGGGCGGCAATTACCGCTAGTCTTTTGCCGTCATCTTCGGGCCGCGCCGCTCCAGCGGCGCTCAAGCGACATCATGAAGAGCGCCGCTGGAGCGGCGCGGCCCCAAAAACGCATGAGGTGGTCATGGCGCCCGACAGTCTCTCGGCCTCGGCCGACCAAGCGTTCTGGGAGCGCGCGCGGCGTCACTTGATCCGTTTCGGTGGCGACTTCCAGCCGATGGTGATCGAGCGCGCCGCCGGCTCGTACCTCTACGACTCGAATGGCCGCGCCATCCTCGACTTCGCGTCGGGCCAGATGAGCGCGATCCTCGGACATAGCCATCCCGAGATCGTCGCCACGGTGCGCCACTGGGTGGGCGAACTCGATCACCTCTACAGCTCGATCCTCAGCCGACCGGTCGTCGACCTGGCGGAGATGCTGGGCAAGCTGGCACCCGGCAAGCTCGAGCGCGTGCTGCTACTGAGCACCGGCGGCGAGTCCAATGACGCGGCGCTGCGCATGGCCAAGCTCGCGTCGGGTGGTTTCGAGATCGTGGGCCTGAGCCGCTCCTGGCACGGCGTGACCGGTGCGGCGTCGGCGGCGACCTACAACGCCTCGCGTCGTGGCTACGGCCCGTCGGCGCCGGGCTCGCTGGTGATTCCGGCGCCCGATCTCTATCGGCCGACCTTCGGCGGCAAGGGCGTGACGGCTGACAGCTACGATTGGCGCGGCGAGCTCGACTACGCCTTCGAGCTGGTCGATCGCCAGAGCACCGGCGCGCTCGCCGCGGTGATCGCTGAGCCGATCCTGAGCTCGGGCGGCGTGATCGAGCCACCGATGGGCTACTTCAAGGCGCTGGAGGCGAAGTGCCGCGAACGCGGCATGCTGCTGGTGTTCGACGAGGCGCAGACCGGGCTGGGCCGCACCGGCACGCTCTTCGCCTGCGAGCGCGACGGCGTGGCGCCCGATTTGCTGACGCTATCCAAGACCTTGGGCGCCGGCCTGCCGCTGGCCGCCGTGCTGGCGACGCCGGAGGTCGAGGAGCGCTGTCACGAGCGCGGCTTCCTGTTCTACACCACACACGCCAACGACCCGCTGCCGGCGGCGGTCGGGCTCAAGGTGCTGGAGATCATCCTGCGCGACAAGCTGACCGAACGCGCGAAGAGCGCTGGCGTACGCCTGCGCGCCGGGCTCGAAAGCCTGATGCAGCGTCACGAGGTCGTCGGCGATATCAGGGGCAGGGGGCTGCTGCTGGGCATGGAGCTGGTGAAAGACCGCCACTCACGCGCGCCGGCGCCGGATCTCGCTGGCGCCGTGATGGCGCGGTGCCGCGAGCTGGGCATGAGCACTTCGGTGATCCGCGGCGGGCTGGGCGTGTTCCGCATCGCGCCGCCGATCACCATCAGCGACGCCGAGATCGATCTTGGGCTGTCGATCTTCGACCAGGCGCTAAGCGATTGCGCCGGTCGCTGAGTGAGGCGTTCACCGAAAGAAGGAGGGGGATACCAATGGCAATGATGTACGGCGTTTTCATGGGCACGGTCACCGATGCGACGGACCCGCTGCGCTCCGGCCGTGCCAGGGTGCAGGTGCCAGCGGTGCCGGGTGCCGACGGCTGGGCGCCCTCCTGCGCCACCAACCTGCGGCCAGGCGACAAGGTCGTCGTCGCGTTCGAAGCCGGTGATCAAACGCGACCGGTGGTGATCGGCAAGGTGGGCGGCTGATCCGCCGCCCGTCTACTTCGCCTTCACCGTGACCGTCGGGATCGACGTCACCTTGCCGCTCGCCACGCGCACGAACTCGGCGGTGACGCCGAAATTGCCGGTGAGCAGCACCCATTTGCCGGCCTCGCGCTCGACGGTGATCGAGTAGTCGCCCGGCGGCACCTTGTCGACGCTGAACGTGCCGTCCTTGGCGGTGCGCGTGGTGAAGGTCAGCGGCGCCTGGGTTGAGCACGGCGTTTCGCCGGCCTTGAAAGTGCTGAAGCGGCTCAGGCGCACGTTGCAGAACTCGACGCGCACATCGGCCAGTCCGGCGTTCTCGTCGCCTTCGAGCTTGCCCTTGATGCCGCCGGCCGGCTTGTCCTGCGTCTTGGGCGGGTTGGCCGGGCCCTTGCCGGCCATGACCAGGGTGCGCATGTCGTCGAACGGCACGTCGGAATTGGCCATGCGCCAGAACTTGCCGACGTTGTTCTCGACCACGCCCAGCCCCCAGCTCGAGGCGATCCACAGCCGCCCCTTGCCGTCGAAGGCGAGGTCGCGCGGCTTGATCTGCGGCTCCATGCCGCCGATCAGCGCCTTCTTCCACGCGCCGCCGGAGAAGATGCGGATGCCGTCATGGACCGAGATCCACACCGCGCCGCTGCCGTCGACGGCGATGCCGGATGGACCGTTCAGGTTCTCCTTGAACGCGGTCCACAGCTTGCCGTCGTGCATCGACAGCCCGCCGCTATGCGCCATCCACAGCCGTCCGTCCCTGTCGGCGGTGGCGTCGCTGAAGCGCACATGCTCGTTGGGGAAGGCCGGCAGATCGGCGACGGGTTTCCACTCGCCGCCCTCGTAGCGTGCCAGGCTGCGGCCCAGCACCGCCCATAGCGAACCGTCGGGCTTGGTGATAAAGCGCTTCACGCCATCGAGCGTGCCGTTCGTCACGTTGACGGCCGAGTAGGGCGTGTCGGTCCACTGACCGCCTTCGAATTTGGCGATGCCGTCCTTGTGGCCGATGAAGATCGTGCCCTTGGCGTCGCAGCCCAGCGCGTTCATCACCGGCTTGCCGTGACGCGCCGGCTTGGTCCAGCCGCCACTGCCCTCACGGAAGGCGACCTCCGAGGTGTTGGCGACCACGAGGCGCGACCCGCAGGCGGCGACGTGGCGGATGAAAGTGAACGGCGCCTTTTCCTTGCCGTCGAGAGCGGCGATGCCCGAGCCGTCGACGCAGAACGGCGCGACCGAGCCGCCGCTCGGGATCACGCAGACCATGTCGTTGGCGCGGGCGGCGCCCGAAACCGCACTGAGAAGGGCGACCGCGGTGGTGGCGGCGGCTAGTCTCATAAGCATTCTGTTCATACTCCCAACAAAACTGAGTGAACGATAGCTCGTTTTCGCTGGAGAAACCACAGGGCACGACGGCGCACTATCCCCAGCCGCGTCAACCTGGTCGGGCAAGCCGACTTTCCCCAGGGCGGCGTCGTGCAGCTTTCGTGCACGACAAACGCAATGATCAGCCGTCCGTCTTGACCTTCACGTAGCTGCCAGGCGCGGCCTCGATCGCCGGCAGGCCGCCGCCGCCAGGCACGCGGGCAGGCACCTTGGGGCCGGACTGCGCCGACAGCCAGCGGTCCCAGTCGGGCCACCACGAGCCGGGCGTCTCGGTCGCGCCGGCGCGCCATTCCTCGAGCGTGGCGGGGTAACGCGTCGTCGCCGCTTCGTTGATCCAGTACTGGTACTTCTTGGCACGCGGTGGGTTGACCACGCCGGCGATGTGGCCCGAGCCCGCGAGCATGAAGCGCAGCGGGCCGGAGAATATCTTGGTCAGCTTGTAGACCGAGGGCGCCGGCGCGATGTGATCTTCCTTGCCGGCCTGGATGTAGCAGGGGACCGACACCTTGCGCAGATCGATCGGCACGCCCGCGAGCGTCACGCCGCCCTGCTGCACCAGCAGGTTCTTCAGGTACATGTTGCGCAAGTAGTAGCTGTGCATCGCCGCCGGCAGGCGGGTGGCATCGGCGTTCCAGAACAGCAGGTCGAACGGCATCGGCTCCTTGCCGAGCAGGTAGTTGTTCACCACGAACGACCAGATCAGGTCGTTGCTGCGCAGCATGTTGAAGGTGGTCGCCATCTCGGCGCCGTCCATGTAGCCGCGCTGCTCGATCATCTTCTCGATATTGGCGATCTGCTCCTCGTCGATGAAGACGGTGAGCTCGCCGGCGTCGGTGAAGTCGATCTGCGCGGTGAAGAAGGTGCAGTTCTGGATGCGCTTGTCGTTCTTCGCCGCGCTATAGGCCAGGGTGGCCGCCATGAGCGTGCCGCCGATGCAATAGCCGATGGTCGAGACCTCGCGCACGCCGATCGCCTTCTCGATCGCGTCGAGCGCGGCCAGCGGGCCTTCGAGCATGTAGTCCTCGAAGCTCTTATCGCGTAGCCGCGCGTCGGGGTTGACCCAGGAGATGACGAACACCGTGTAGCCCTGGTCGACCGCCCATTTGATAAACGAGTTCTCGGGCTTCAAGTCGAGGATGTAGAACTTGTTGATCCACGGCGGCACGATCAGCAGCGGCCGCTCGTAGACCTCGGGCGTCGACGGCGCGTACTGGATCAGCTGCATCATGTCGTTCTGGAACACCACCTTGCCGGGCGAGGTGGCGACGTTGCGGCCGACCTCGAAGGCGTCCATGTCGGTCTGGCGGATCGCCAGCTTGCCGTTGCCGCGCCGCATGTCCTCCAGCACGTTGCGCAAGCCCTTCACCAGATTCTCGCCGCCGCTTTCCAGCGTGGCCTTGAGCACCTGCGGGTTGGTGGCGACGAAGTTCGTCGGCGCCATGGCGTCGACGAATTGCTTGAGGTGGAATTCGACCTTCTTGCGCGCCTGCTCGTCGAGCCCGACAGTCTCCTTGGGAAGGCCCATCAGCCAGCGCGAGGTCAGCAGGTAGGACTGCTTGATGTGGTCGAAGATCGCCTCGTCGCGCCAGGCCGCGTCGTTGAAGCGCTTATCGCCCTTGGGCGTCTCGACGACGGGTTCCGCCGGCTTGCCCATCATGCGGTCGGCCGTGGCCTGCCACAGCTTGGCGTAGTCCTGCCACAGCGCGATCTGGGCCTGCACCATCTTCTCCGGATCGGCCATCAGCTTGGCCGTGAAGTCGACGAAGGTGCCGGTGAGGTTCAGAGGGTCGAGCGACTGCGCGTCGGGCGGCTGCTGGCCCTTCTGGCGCTCGGCGAAATCGCGCAGCACGTCCTGGCTGCGCTGGGCGATGTCCTGCCACAGCGCCCGCATGGCGTCGGCATCGGGCGCCTTGAACTGCGGCGCCTCGAACTGCGGCGATTTGGGATCGGCCATGGGGTTCCTCCGGTGGACCATTTGCCTTGCGGTTCATTGCCTTACGTGACGGCATTTGGGATAGTGGGAATAACAGCCGGCGCGCCTTGGGCAACCCCCTCTGGGCTGGCGCACAAGGGACGATCACCTTATGAACCGCCTCCGGCGGCGTCAATTTGGTGTAGGCCCCGGGACAACGAACGGATGAACGGCGTGATACTGCGGTCGGGTGGAGCTTCAAAAGCGGTCTTGCTGGCATTGCTCGCCGCGACCGCCCTGACCAGCTGCGACAGCGACGGCCGGCCGACCCCGCCGCCGGGCGCAACGACGGGCACGCTGCCGGCCGATCGCCGGGTGCCGACCGGCGGCATCGCCATCGACCGCAGCAAGACCCGCTACGACGACTCTATCGCGGCCGCCGACGAGACGCGCGGCCAGCAGGTCGGCTCGGTCGTGCCGGCAAGTCCGCCGAAGCCGCAAGATCCACCGGCGCCAAGCACCGCCGCAGCGCCACCACCACCACCGTCGGTGACATCGGCGCCGCCTCCGCCGCCGCCTGAGCCCGCGCCTGCGGTTGCATCGGCGCCGCCACCGCCACCCGCACCACCACCGCCCGCGCCCACGGTCACGTCGGCGCCGCCAGCGCCGACGCCCGCGCCCGCGGTCGCCAGCGCGCCACCCGCGCCAGCGCCTGCGATGTCGGCGCCCATGCCGTCGCCTCCCGGCACGACCGCCGACGATCTCAATCGCCGCTTCCTGGCCGACCTCGAGGCCGGCCGCGCAGGGCAGGGGGCGCCGCCGCCGTCTGTGGCCGTAGCGCCGCCGCCAGCTCCACCAGCAGCACCCGCCGTTGTGTCGGCGCCGCCGCCACCGCCGCCCACGCCGGCACCTACCGTTGTGTCGGCACCGCCGCCACCGCCGCCCACACCGGCGCCTGCTGTTGTGTCTGCACCGCCACCACCGCCGCCGGCATCTGCGCCGGCCGTTGTCTCGGCACCGCCGCCGCCGGCTCCAGCACCTGCACCGCCCGTCGTGGCCTCACCGCCGCCGCCCGATTCCGTACCCGGCGTCGTGTCGGGCACGCCACCGACGGCCTATGCCGGCGGCCCGCTTCAGGTCGCGGTGATCCAGTTCAGCCAGGGCTCCTCGGGGCTGGATGGTACGGATCTCGCGGTGATTCGCGACGTGGCGCGCATCCATCGGCGCAACGGCGGCGTGGTGTACATCTACGCCCACGCCAGCCACGATGTTTACGCCAGCAGCGTGTCGCGCCTGCGGGCCGGTAACCTCGACGTTTCGGTCAAGCGCGGCACCAACATCGCCAACGCGCTGATCCGCGCCGGCGTGCCGCGTAGCGCCATCGTCATGGAAGCCTATAGCGACGAGGAGCCGATCTACAGCACGACCACCGCGCGCGGCATCGCCGCCAACCGGCGAGCCGAGATCTTCTTCGACTTCTGACCGCCGGCCGGCGATACGAACAAGCGTAGTGTCCGGCCCCAAGCGGGCCGGACTTGCTATCTCCCCCTCAACAAGACGCCTGAACCCAGGACCTCCGATGGACGACAGCGAATTCCACCGCCTCAAGCGCCTGCCGCCCTATGTGTTCGCCGAAGTGAACGCCATGAAGGCGCGCGCCCGCGGCGCCGGCCAGGATGTCATTGACCTCGGCATGGGCAATCCCGACCTGCCGACGCCGCCGCATATCGTCGCCAAGCTGGCCGAGGCGGCCGGCAATCCGCGCACGCACGGCTATTCCAACTCGCGCGGCATCCCCGGCCTGCGCCGCGCCCAGGCCGCCTACTACCAGCGCCGCTTCGGCGTCGAGCTCGACCCCGAGAGCGAGATCATCGTCACCATCGGCTCGAAGGAGGGCCTCGCCAATCTCGCCCAGGCGATCACCTCGCCCGGCGACATCATCCTGGCGCCCAACCCGAGCTACCCGATTCATCCCTACGGCTTCATCATCGCCGGCGGCTCGATCCGCCACATTCCGGTGCCCAGCGCCATCAACATCGACGAGTTCATGCCGGCGCTCGATCGCGCGGTGCGCCACTCGGTGCCCAAGCCGCTGGCACTGGTGCTGAACTATCCGTCGAATCCAACGGCGCAGGTGGTCGATGTCGAGTTCTATCGCCCGATCGTCGACTATTGCCGCCGCGCCGGCATCTGGGTGCTGTCGGATCTCGCCTATGCCGAGATCTACTTCGACGACGTACCGCCGCCGTCGATCCTGCAGATTCCGGGCGCGCGCGAGATCGCCATCGAGTTCACGTCGATGAGCAAGACCTACTCGATGGCCGGCTGGCGCATCGGCTTCGCCGCCGGCAACAAGAAGCTGATCCAGTCGCTGGCGCGCATCAAATCGTATCTCGACTACGGCGCTTTCACGCCGATCCAGGTCGCCGCCACCGCCGCGATCAACGGCCCGCAGGATTGCGTCGCCGAGGCGCGCGCCACCTACAAGGAGCGCCGCGACATCCTGATCGAGGGCATGCAGGCCGCCGGCTGGGACATCCCCTCGCCATCGGCCTCCATGTTCGCCTGGGCGCCGATCCCCAAGGCCTTCGAGCAGTTGGGCTCGCTGGCCTTCTCCAAGCTTATGCTGACCCAGGCCAATATCGCGGTCTCGCCCGGCATCGGCTTCGGCGAATACGGCGATCACCACGTGCGCATCGCGCTGGTCGAGAACAAGCACCGCATCCGCCAGGCCATCCGCAACGTGAAGCTCGTGCTCTCGGATCCCGAGAAGGCGATCGATCTTTACCTGCGCGGCATTGGCGACAACGTCACGCCCATCAAGGCGCGCGCCTGATGTCCCAGCCCTTGCGTGTGGGTGTCGCCGGCCTCGGCACGGTCGGTGGCGGTGTGGTCCGGCTGCTGCGCGAGCAGGCCGACCTCTTGGCGCTGCGCTGCGGGCGGCCGATCGTCGTGGTCGCCGCCTCGGCGCGCGACCTGAAGAAGAAGCGCGACGTCGATCTTACCGGCATCCGCCTGGAGAGCGATCCGCTGGCGCTGGCGAGCGCCAAGGACATCGACGTCGTCGTCGAGGTGATGGGCGGCTCCGACGGGCCGGCGCGCGCGCTGGTCGAGGCGGCGATCGCCAACGGCAAGAGCCTGGTGACCGCCAACAAGGCGCTGCTGGCGCTGCACGGCGCGGAGATCGCCAAGCTCGCCGAGGCCAAGGGCACATTGCTGGGCTTCGAGGCCTCCGTGGCCGGCGGCATCCCGATCATCAAGGCGCTGCGCGAGGGGCTGGTCGGCAACCGTGTCAAGCGGCTCTATGGCATCCTCAACGGCACCTGCAACTACATCCTCACCACCATGCGCGAGACCAAGCGCGACTTTGGCGACGTGCTGGCGGAGGCGCAGAAGCTGGGCTACGCCGAGGCCGATCCGAGCTTCGACATCGACGGCGTCGACGCCGCGCACAAGCTCTCGATCCTCGCCGCCGCCGCCTTCGGCGCGCCGGTGAACTTCTCGGGCGTGCATGTCGAGGGCATCCGCCGCGTCGGCGCGCTCGACATCGCCTTCGCCGAGGAGCTGGAGTACCGCATCAAGTTGCTGGGCGTGGCGCGCGAGACCGAGCACGGCGTCGAGCAGCGCGTACATCCCTGCATGGTGTCCAACCGAACGCCGATCGCCCATGTCGACGGCGTGTTCAACGCGGTCGTCGTCGAGGGCGATTTCGTCGGCACGGCCATGTTCCAGGGCAGGGGCGCCGGCGCCGGCCCGACCGCCTCGGCAGTGGTCGCCGACCTGGTCGACGTGGCGCGCGGCCATGGCCTGCCGCCTTTCGTCGTGCCTACCGGCAAGCTCTCGCCCAGGCCCGTGTCGCCGATCGAGAAACGCCGCGGCGCCTACTACATGCGGCTGATGGTGCTCGATCGCCCCGGCGTCATCGCCGATGTCACCGCGGCGCTGCGCGACGAGCAGGTATCGCTCGAATCGATGTTGCAGCACGGCCGCTCGCACGGGCCGAACGACTCGGTGCCGGTGGTGCTGGTGACGCACGAGACCGAGGAGCTGGCGATGCGCCGCGCCGTGACACGGATCGCCGCGCTCAACACGGTGATCGAACCGCCGAACTTGATTCGCATCGAGGATTTCTGAGTGGTGAAGCGCTGTCTTAATCTTCCCCCGGAGGGGAAGGCGTAGTGAATTTCAAGGAGGATAGGTGATATGGCCGACGCCGACACCAAGATGGATCGCAACCTCGCGCTCGAGGCGGTGCGTGTGACCGAGGCCGCGGCGCTCGCGGCGTCGAAGCTGATGGGCCGCGGCAACGAGAAGGCCGCCGACCAGGCCGCCGTCGACGCCATGCGCCAGGCGCTCAACGGCCTCAACATCGAAGGCACCGTGGTGATCGGCGAGGGCGAGCGCGACGAGGCGCCGATGCTGTTCATCGGCGAGAAGGTCGGCAGCGGCGCCGGCCCCAAGATCGACATCGCGCTCGATCCTCTGGAGGGCACCACCATCACCGCCAAAGGCGGGCCCAACGCGCTGGCGGTGATCGCCATGGCCGAGCACGGCAACTTCCTCAACGCGCCCGACGTCTACATGGACAAGATCGCGGTCGGCGGCGGCCTGCCCGACGGCGTGGTCGACATCGACGCCTCGCCAGCGGAGAACCTCAAGAACCTCGCCAAGGCCAAAGACGTCGCGGTGTCCGACCTCGTCGCCTGCATCCTCGATCGACCGCGCCACAGCGAGCTGATCGCCAAGACCCGCGAGGCCGGTGCGCGCATCATGCTGATCGGCGACGGCGACGTATCAGGGGTGATCGCCACGTCGCAGCCGGAGTCCGGCGTCGACATCTATCTCGGCTCGGGCGGCGCGCCGGAGGGCGTGCTGGCCGCCGCGGCGCTGCGCTGCATCGGCGGGCAGATGCAGGGCCGCCTGCTGTTTCGCAACGACGACGAGCGCGGCCGCGCGACTCGGCTGGGCATCAAGGACTTCAACAAGAAGTACTCGATGCTGGAGATGGCCAAGGGCGACGTGATGTTCGCCGCGACCGGCGTCACCAACGGCTCGATGCTCAAGGGCGTGCGCCGCTTCCACAACGGCGCGGAGACCTATTCGCTGGTGATGCGCTCGAAGACCGGCACCGTGCGCTACGTCCACGCACTGCACAACTACACGATGAAGACCGGCCTGCCGAGCTGGGCTTAGATGGGTTCCGCCACGCGCCAACCTCATGCTGAGGAGGCCGCGCAGTGGCCGTCTCGAAGCATGGGCGACAGCGAGGTGGTTGCCCACCCTTCGAGACGCGCCCTTTGGGCGCTCCTCAGGGTGACGTAGGTGACGGCGCCCGCCTTTCTCGGCGTGGAGAAATCGGCCTCCGGTCGCCGCTGGATCGCGCGCGCGGCGGATGATCGCGTGGCGGCGGCGATCGCGCAGCGTCATGAGCTGCCCGACGCCGTGGCGCGGCTGCTGGTGGCGCGCGGCGTGGCGCTCGACGATGTCGGTGACTACCTTGAGCCGACCCTGCGCCGCTTCCTGCCCGATCCGTCGCATCTGAAGGACATGGACGCGGCTATTGCGCGGCTCGCCCAGGCGGTGACGCGCGGCGAGAAGATCGCGGTTTATGGCGACTATGATGTCGACGGCGCGACGTCCTCGGCTTTGCTGCTGCGGTTCTTCCGTGGAGTCGGTGCGGACATCGTCGCGTACATCCCGGATCGGCTCACAGAGGGCTATGGCCCCAACGAAGCGGCGCTGCTGAAGCTCAAGCAGCAGGGCGTCGCCGTCGCGGTCACCGTCGATTGCGGCATCACCGCCTTCGCGCCGCTCGACGCCGCCGCCAAGGTCGGGCTCGACATGATCGTGATCGACCATCACGTCGCCGAGCCACGATTGCCGCGCGCCGTGGCGGTGGTCGATCCCAACCGGCTCGACGAGGACAGCCCGCACAAGCAGATGGCGGCGGTGGGCGTGGCCTTCCTGCTCATCGTCGGCGTCAACCGCGCGCTGCGCGCGGCCGGTCGTTACGACGCGAGCCGGCCCGAGCCTGATCTCAGGCAATGGCTCGACCTCGTGGCGCTGGGCACGGTGTGCGATGTCGTGCCGCTGACCGGCGTCAACCGCGCTTTCGTGCGCCAGGGGCTGCGGGTGATGCGCGAACGCGGCAATCCCGGCCTGGTGGCGCTGGGCGATGTCGCGCGCATGAACGAGGCGCCGGGCACGTTCCACGCCGGCTTCCTGCTGGGGCCGCGCGTCAACGCCGGCGGCCGGGTCGGCCAGGCGGATCTGGGCACGCGGCTGCTGTCGACCGACGATCCGCACGAGGCGGGCGCGCTGGCGCTGAGACTCGATCAGTTCAACAGCGAGCGCCGCGCCATCGAGCAGGCGGTGCTCGACGCGGCGCTGGCGCGCATCGGCGAACCCGCCGCCGTGCCGCCAGCCATCGTGGTGATGGACGATGGCTGGCATCCCGGCGTGATCGGCATCGTCGCCAGCCGGCTGGTCGAGCGCTTCCATCGCCCGGTCTTTGTCATCGGCTTCGATGGCGAGACCGGCAAGGGCTCGGGCCGCTCGGTGCGTGGCGTCGATCTCGGCTCGATCGTGATCGCCGCGCGGCAGTCGGGCCTGCTGATCAATGGCGGCGGCCACGCCATGGCGGCGGGTCTCACCATCGCGCGCGGCATGGCCGAGGCGTTCGCCGCCTTCATGGTCGAGCGCGTCGCCACGCAGGCGCCCAACGGCGCGCTCGATCCGTCGCTCAGCCTCGACGGCGCGCTAGCCGCGAGCGGCCTGACGATGGAGTTCCTGGCCACGCTCGAACGCTGCGCGCCCTTCGGCGTCGGCAATCCCGAGCCGCGCTTCGCGCTGCCCCAGATGGTGGTGAGCTGGTGGCAGGGCGTCGGCGAGAACCACATACGCTGCCAGCTGACCGGCGGCGACGGCGCGCGGGTGAACGCGATCGCCTTCCGCGCCGGCGGCCGGCCGCTGGGCGAGGCGCTGACCACATCAGGCGGCGCGCCGCTGCATATCGCCGGCGTCGCCCGGGTCAATCGCTGGAACGGCCGCGAGGACGTGCAGTTCCAGATCGAGGACGCGGCGCCGGCGGGCTAGGCGCGCCGCGACAACCGGCCGCCGCCTGGGCGAGGGGCCCTCGATCGCCCTGATTTGGGTCAATGCCGCCAGGGTCCCGCCCCCTCAACCTGTCGACCTTGTCGCGTGGCGGTGTGATGCCGCGGTGCAGCGATGATTCAGTGAGGGAACCCGCATGGAGCCGCTCGACTTGGCGCAGCAGGACCGTCCGGACGCGAGCCATGGCGGCCTGCCGAGGGATTTCGTCTGGGGAGTCTCGACCTCGAGTTACCAGATCGAGGGGGGAGTCGACGCCGATGGGCGGGGGCCCAGCGTCTGGGACGGCTTCTCCCATCAGCCCGGGCGGATCGCCAATGGCGACAACGGCGACGTGGCCTGTGACCACTACCATCACTGGCGCGAGGATATCGCCCTGATGCGCGACATCGGCGTCGGCGCGTACCGCTTCTCGATCGCCTGGCCTCGGGTGATGCCGACGGGCGAAGGGGCGATCAACGAGGCCGGTTTGCGCTTCTACAACAGGCTGATCGACGAATTGCTGCGCAGCGGCATCGAGCCCTGGATCTGCCTGTACCATTGGGATCTGCCTCAGGCGCTGCAGGATCGCGGCGGCTGGGCCAATCGCGACAGCGCCGGCTGGTTCGCCGACTATGCCAACCTGATCGGCGGCCGCTTCGGCGATCGCGTGCGCCGGTTCGCGACCTTCAACGAGCCCGGCGTCTTCACGCTGTTCGGCTACGTCTTCGGCTGGCATCCACCCGCCACCAGCGAGGTCTCCGATCTCTACAAGGCGATCCACCACGTCAACCTCGCGCACGGCGCCGCCATCGACGTGCTGCGCGCCAAGGTTCCGCGGGCATCTCTGGGCTGCATCCACAACGTGCAGCCAGCCCGGCCCGTGGGTCAGTCGGCCGGCGACGTAGCGGCGGCGGGCATGCTCGACGCGATCTGGAACAAGGCGTTTCCGCATCCACAGATTCTCGGCCGCTATCCCTTCCGACTGGCCGCCGCGATCGAGCCGTTCCAGCAACCGGGCGACCTGGAGCGCATCCGCCGGCCCGTCGACTGGTTCGGGCTGAACCATTACTCGCCTATCTATGCCTCCGCCGACCCCAAGACGCCCTTAGGCTTCGTCTGGCGCGACGCGCCGGCCGGTACGCCGCGCTCGCCGATCGGCTGGCAGATCGATCCACCAGGATTCCGCGACACGCTGGTCGAGGTTTCGCAACGCTACGGCCTGCCGATCTACGTCACCGAGAACGGCGCGGGCACGATCGAGGCGCTCGACGCGACCGGCAAGATCGACGACGCCGCGCGGATCGACTTCCTGGCCCGCTACACCGACGCTATGCGCGAGGCCGTGGCGCGCGGGGCCGACGTCCGCGGCTACTTCGTCTGGTCGCTGCTCGACAATTTCGAATGGGGCGCGGGCTACACCAATCGCTTCGGGCTGGTGTACGTCGATTTCGCCACGCAGCGGCGCATTCCCAAGGAATCGGCGCGCTGGTACCAGCGCCTGATCGCCGCGGAAAAGCATCAGGCCAAGCGATGAGGCGCGCGCAACCCGCCTCGCCGATCCCGGAGCCGCTCGACCATGTCGACGGCTGACGACCATGTCCACGGTGTCACTGACGCGCGCTCGCTGCGTCGCTTCTGGCGCACGGCCCGCGGCTTCTGGCGCGCGTCGCCAACGACCGCCTGGGGGCTGATCGGCCTGTTGACGGTCGGCGTGGTTTTTCAGCTGGTGGTCCAATACTGGCTGAATTTCTGGAATCGCGACTTCTTCAACGCGCTGGAGCAACGCAACCGTGCCGAGATCTGGAGCCAGGTGTTCCTGCTGCCGGCGCTGGTGGCGGCGAGTGTAGCGCTCGGCGTTTTCGCGGTATGGGGCCGCATGACCTTCCAGCGCTGCTGGCGCGCATGGCTCACGGCCAATCTCGTCGACGTCTGGCTGCCGAGCCTGCTCCGCCACCCGCCGATGTTCGTCAACGGCGATCGTCAGAACGCCGAATACCGGATCGCCGAGGACGCGCGCCTGGCGACCGACGCGCCCATCGATCTTCTCGTCGGCTTGCTGTCGGCGCTTCTGGGCGGGGCGACCTTCATTGTCGTGCTGTGGAACGTCGGCGGCGCGCTCACCATTCCGATTGGCGGCACCAGCCTGTCGATCCCGGGTTACCTGGTCTACGCCGTCGTCATCTACTCGCTGATGACCTCAGGCGCCATGGTCTGGGTGGCGCGCCACATGGTCGACGTCATCGAGCGGAAGAACCAGTCGGAGGCCGATCTGCGGTTCGAGCTGGCGCGCATGCGCGAGCAGCCGACCGACGTTCCGATGGTCGAGCCGGTGCTGGCGGACGTGATCCGGCAATGGCGCCGGCTGCGCGGCCAGCACATGCGCACGACATTGGTATCGCACGCCAACACGCTGCTCGCGCCGGTTCTCGGCCTGCTGCTGTGCGTCCCCAATTACGTGCGCGGCGAGCTTCTGCTCGGCGAGGTCACGCAGGCCGCGGCGGCGTTCGTCGTCGTGCAGTCGGCCGGAAACTGGCTCGTCGACAACTATCCGCGGCTGGCGGAGTGCCTGTCCTCGGCCGCGCGGGTCGGCAGCCTGCTGATGGCGATCGACGCCCAGACCGGGCCCGCCCCCGCCGCGGACGACATCGGCGTGCCCGCGGGCGCCGGCTGATCTCTTCGTGAATCGCGGCTTCGGTGCGCAGGGCCGCTCGCTGCGTTGACCTGGCGCAAGGCCCTGCCGGCGCGACGCGCCGATCCTTCGTGAAGCCGACCTTGGAGGCGCCGATGACCCGGTCCGACTATGTGCGCTGGTTCGCCGACATCCGCTCGGAGGACGTTGGCCTGGTTGGCGGCAAGAACGCCTCGCTGGGCGAGATGTACTCGGCGATGTCGGCGAGCGGCGCGAAGGTGCCCAACGGCTTCGCGCTCACCGCGTCGGCCTACCGCGACGCGTTGAGCGAGGCCGGCGCCTGGGAGCGGCTCGCGACGCTGTTGCACGGGCTGGGCAAGGACGATGTCGCGCGCCTGGCCCGCGACGCCGCGGCGGCCCGCGAGATCGTCTACGCCGCGACCGGTGGCGCGGCGCTGAGGCAGCAGATCCTGGCGGCCTACGCGGACCTCAGACGCCAATGCGGCGACGACGTGGCGCTGGCGGTCCGCAGTTCGGCGACGGCCGAGGATCTGCCGACGGCCAGCTTCGCCGGCCAGCACGAGAGCTTCCTCAACGTGCGCGGCGAGGCGGACCTCGTCGAGGCCTGCCGCCGCTGCTTCGCCTCGGTCTTCACCGATCGCGCCATCGTCTATCGCAACGACAACGGTTTCGATCACCTCAAGGTGAGCCTGTCGGTCGGTGTCATGAAGATGGTGCGCTCCGATCTCGCCTCGAGCGGCGTGATCTTCACGCTCGACACCGATTCGGGCTTTCGCGACGTCGTCTATGTCACGGGATCATACGGGCTGGGTGAGAACGTCGTGCAGGGGCGGGTCGATCCCGATGAGTTCTACGTCCACAAGCCGACGTTTCGCGACGGGCACCGATGCGTCCTTCGCCGCCGCCTCGGGCGCAAGCAGCGGCGCATGGTTTATGGCGAGGGTGTCCGCGGCACCGTCGATGTCGAGGTGGCGGCCGCAGAGCGCGAGCGCTTCTGCGTCGAGGACGCCGACGTGCTGAAGCTCTGCGACTACGCGCTGCGGATCGAGGAACACTATTCCCGCCGCGCCGGCCATCCGATGCCGATGGACATCGAATGGGCCAAGGACGGCGTCGATGGTGAGCTCTACATCGTGCAGGCTCGGCCGGAGACCGTGGCCTCGCGCAAGGCGGCCGAGAGCTTCGAGTCGCAGTCGTTGAAGGGCAGTGCGCCGGTCCTGGTCGTCGGCCGCGCCGTCGGCGAGCGGATCGCGTCGGGGCCGGTGCGCGTGATCCGCGCGACGGCGGACCTCGCCGCATTCCGCGCCGGCGAGGTGTTGGTGGCGGAAACCACCAGCCCGGACTGGGAGCCGGTGATGAAGGGCGCCGCCGCCATCGTCGCCGATCGCGGCGGGCGGACCTGCCACGCGGCGATCGTCGCGCGCGAGCTGGGTGTGCCGGCGATCGTCGGCGCGGAGCGGGCGAGCGAGATCCTGCGCACCGGCGACGTTGTGACCGTGTCCTGCGCCGAGGGCGAGACCGGCCAGGTCATGGCGGGCAGGGTGCCGGTGGAGACGACCGTCCTGGATCTGCGCGACCTGAAGCGACCGCGCACGCCGATCATGGTCAATCTCGGCAATCCCGACCTTGCTTTCCGGACGGCGATGCGTCCGCACGAGGGCGTCGGCCTGGCGCGCATGGAGTTCATCATCAGCGAGCAGATCGGTATCCACCCGATGGCTCTGGTCGAGCCGAGCAGGGTGCGCTCCGAGACCGCGCGCCAGGCGATCGACCAGCGCGTCCGTCTCCATCGGCGCCCCGCCGATTATTTCGTCGAGAAGCTGTCGGAGGGCATCGGCACCATCGCCGCCGCCTTCTTCCCCAAGCCGGTCATCGTGCGGCTGTCGGACTTCAAGACCAACGAGTATGCCCGGCTGACGGGCGGCGAGGCGTTCGAGCCAGCGGAGGAGAATCCCATGCTCGGCTTCCGCGGCGCGGCGCGCTATGCGCATCCCGCCTACGCCGCCGGCTTCGCGCTGGAATGCGCCGCCCTGCGCCGCGTGCGGAAGGATATGGGGCTCACCAACATGCGCGTCATGGTGCCCTTCTGCCGCCGCGTCGAGGAAGCAAAGCGCGTGATCGAGGCGATGGCGGCGAACGGCCTGACGCGCGGCGAGGATGGCCTGGAGATCTACGTCATGTGCGAGATCCCCAACAACATCATCCAGATCGACGCCTTTGCCGCGCTGTTCGACGGCTTTTCCATTGGCTCCAACGACCTGACCCAGCTGGTGCTGGGTGTCGATCGCGACTCCGAGATCGTCGCCTTCGACTTCGACGAGCGCGATCCCGGCGTGCTGGCCATGCTGCGCATGGCGGTCGAGGGCGCGAAGCGCCACCACCGGCATATCGGCATCTGCGGCGAGGCGCCCGCCAACTATCCGGAGATCGCCGCGTTCGTGGCGCGGTTGGGAATCGATTCGATCAGCGTCAATCCCGGCAGCGTCCTGCGCACGATGAAAGTCGTGCGCGAGGCCGAAGATACTCTCGCACGCGACCGAAACCAGGCGGCGGAATAGAGCTTGGCCGCGACGACGGATCGTCGCGGCCGGACATCCGCTACACGCCGGTGTGCACAGTCTCCGGCAGGATCGCCAGATGGTTCTTCACACCGCGCACGCCGAAAACGTTGGCGGCGGCGACCTGGTAGGCCTTCTTCACCGTGGCGTTGTTGACGTAACCCCAGAGGTGGATGACGCCGTTCTCGCTGACGACATTGGCCGTGCCCGAAGAGGCCCAGCCCTGCTTGGCGAGCGCGGCGATGACCGCGCCGCGCAGCTTGTGGTCGTCGATGTCGGGCGCGTCACCGGGCTCGCGGGCCAGCAGGCCCTGGAGCAGATGGGACCGGCTGACGATGCCGACGACGGTGCCGTCCTCGACGATCGGAATGCGCTTGACCCGATGCTCGCGCATCAGCTTCGCGATCTCCGGCAACGCCGTGCGCGGTCCGGCGGACACGACATTCTTCGTCATGACGTCGGCGACGCGATGGGAGTGCGACTGGATGAACTCCCGAGCCGTCGCCACGTCGTCTGCGATCAGCCGCTCGAACCAGGACTTCTTGGCGACGGTGCCCAGTTCGGGCCGGTACATCAGGTCGGCCTCGCTGACGATACCGATCATCTTTCCATGGGCGTTGAGGACCGGCGCCGCGCTGACACCGGCGCTCAACAGGATGAAAGCCGCGTCGTAAACCGACGCGTCAGCCGGCACCGTCACCACACCCGTGGCCATCACCTGATTGGCGCGCATGCGATCCTCCTGATCGGCGTTCGGGTCGGAGACCCTTGACGCCGATCATCACCGCCGGCGCCCGGCTCTGCCTTGAGGCAGATCAACCGCCTTCTGACGGCCGCAGCGCCTGGGCGACGGCGTCGTCGACGCGCTCGAGCCAGATGAACTCCAGCGCCCTGCGCACTTCCTCCGGGATGTCATCGAAGTCGCGCCGGTTGCGCGCGGGCAGCATCACGCGTTTGACGCCGGCGGCGTGCGCCGCGACGACCTTCTCCTTGATGCCGCCGACCGGCAGCACGAGGCCGCGCAGGCTGATCTCGCCGGTCATCGCCGTGTCGCCGCGGATGGCGCGGCCGGTCAGTAGCGAGGCCAGCGCCATGAACATCGCCACGCCGGCGCTCGGCCCGTCCTTCGGCGTGGCGCCGGCCGGTACATGGACATGGATGTCGCTCTTCTCGAGAAGCAGGGGATCGATGCGCAGCGACAGCGCCTGGCTCTTGACCAGGCTGAGCGCCGCCTGCGCGCTTTCGCGCATCACCTCGCCGAGTTGGCCGGTGAGGATCAGCTTGCCGCCGCCCGGCGAGCGCGTCGCCTCGATGAACAGGATGTCGCCGCCTACCGGCGTCCAGGCCAGGCCGGTGGCAACGCCCGGCACGCTGGTGCGCAGCGCGACCTCGTTCTCGAAGCGGATCGGCCCGAGGATCTCTTCCAGGGAGGCGACGTCGATACGGACGTGGGTCCGTGAGCCTTCGGCGATCCGCACCGCGACGTGGCGCAGCGCACGGCCGATCTCGCGCTCCAGGCCGCGCACGCCGGCCTCGCGCGTATAGGCGTCGATGATGCGGCGGATCGCGTCATCGTCGATCTCGGCCTGCTCGGCCTTCAGGCCGTTGGCCTCGAGCTGGCGTCGCACCAGGTAGCGTTTGGCGATCTCGAACTTCTCGCCCGGGGTGTAGCCGCTGAGCGCGATGATTTCCATGCGGTCGCGCAGCGGGCCGGGGATCGTCTCCAGCATGTTGGCGGTGGCGATGAACACCACGCGGCTGAGATCGAACGGCACGTCGAGGTAATTGTCGCGGAAGGTGCCGTTCTGCTCGGGATCGAGCACCTCGAGCATGGCCGAGGACGGATCACCCTGGACGCCGCGGCCCATCTTGTCGATCTCGTCGAGCATCATCACGCAGTCGCGCGCGCCGGCCTTGCGGATCGCCTGGACGATCGTGCCCGGCAGCGCGCCGATATAGGTGCGGCGATGGCCGCGGATCTCGGCCTCGTCGTGCACGCCGCCCAGGCTGACACGCGCGAACTTGCGGCCCATCGCGCGGGCGATCGACTGGCCGAGGGACGTCTTGCCGACGCCGGGTGGGCCGACGAAACACAGGATCGGCGCCTTGCCCTCGGGCGCCAGCTTGCGCACGGCGAGATACTCGACGATGCGCCGCTTGATCTTCTCCAGGCCGAAATGATCCGCGTCGAGGACGCGGCGCGCCTCGGCGATATCGATCGGCCGCGGATCGGGCGGCGCCCAGGGCAGCTCGAGCAGCGTGTCGAGGTAGGTGCGGATCATGCCGTGCTCGGCCGAGGCGTCGGGCGTACGCTGCAGGCGGCGCAGCTCCTTGCGCGCCTGCTTCTCGACCTCCTCCGGCATCTTCGCCTCGGCGATGGCTTTCTCAAGCGCGGCGATATCGCGCTTGCCAGCCTCGTCCTCGCCCAGCTCGCGCTGGATCGCCGCCATCTGCTCGCGCAGCAGCATCTCGCGCTGGCGCGCGTCCAGCGTCTGCTTGGTCTGCCGGCCGATCTCGTTGGTCAGGCGCAACACCTCCAAGCGCTTGGCGAGAAGGGCGGAAACCTTGCCGAGGCGCGGCGTCAGCTCGTTGGTCTCCAGGACCTCCTGCTTCTCCTCGAGTTTGGCGTCGAGATAGGTTGCGGCGAGGTCGGCCAGCGCGCCGGGCTGCTCGGTCGCCTCGACGGTCTGGCGCAGCTCGGGCGGCACCTGCGGCAGCAGCTCGAAGACCTCGTTCACCTGTTGGCGCAGCACCATGAAGCGCGCCTCGACATCGGACCCGCCATCCGAGGGCTCGGCGACCAGCAGGCCGCGCGCGACCGCGAAGGGATAACCATCGAGATACTCGGTGATGCGGAAACGCTGCACGCCCTGGCAGACGATATGGTGGGTGCCGTCGGGCGCCTTGATATAGCGCAGGATGTTGGCCAGCGTGCCGGTGCCATGGAGGTCGCCCGGCTTGGGCTCGGCCGCCTCGATGTCGCGCTGTAGCACGACGACGATCTGGCGCTGCTCGCGCGCGGCCTGCTGCACCGCCTCGATCGAGGCGGGCCGGCCGATGGCGATCGGCATCACGATCTGCGGAAACAGCACCACGTCGCGCACCGGCAGCACGATCATCGCGTCGGGCGGCAGCGGCTTGCCGGTCACCGGGCCGCTCTTGGGGCTCGCGTCGTCGGGGCTCATGGCGTCCCCCTCCGCATGCCGGCCTTGGCGAGATGGACCACCAGGCAGCCATTGGCGGCGAAGTTGCGCACGGAGTCATAGCGGCCGGCCGGCAGCTCGAGCCGTCGCTCGAAACGCCCGCGCGGCAGCTCCAGGCGATGGATGATCGCCCGGTGCAGCTCCTCGGGCAGCTCACGCTCGCCGGCGACGATCAAGACACCGCCCTCGATGGCGACCTGGACGTGCGCCGGATCGACCCCGGGCAGGGCGAGCAGGATCAGCACGGCGTCCTCGGTTTCCAGCATGTCGGCTGGCGGTTCCCAGCTCACGTCGCGGCGCGGCGTGACGCGTGGGCGGAACACCTCGCGATGCAGGCCCTCGGCGCGCGCCAGCATCTGCAGCGCTTCGGACCACATCCAGTCGCGCGGATCACCCCCGGCCATGACACGATCTCCTCATTTTGTCGGATATGGGAACGGCCGGCGCCGATTGCTATCGGGCGGGCCGCGTCAGTCGTTTCGGGGCAGCCAGTCGCCAGGCGCGGATCAGGCTGGCGGTGAGGTCCTTGTCGCCGGCCTTCGACAGCCGCACCAGCACGGCGGGCCAGCCCTTGTAGTGATCGGTCTCGAAGTAGATCTTCGGCGCCGCCGCCATCAGCATCTCCTTGTCCTCGAGCGAGCAGCGGAAGACCAGGGTGTCGTCGTCCTTGATGCGCATCATCGACTTGCCGGCGACCTTCAGCGAGGGCGTGCGGAACCACACGCTTTCCTCGACCTCGGCGAGGCCGGCTTTGGCGGCGAGTTTTAGCAGGCGGGCGATGACGGGATCGGTGGCCATGGTTGCCGGCTCCTCTTGGCGCTCCTAAGCTGAGGGCCGACAGATTCTAAAGGGGGACATCATGAGCCGTAAGACCATTCTCAGGCGCGACGCCGCCAAGCTTCTCGGTGGTGCGGCTCTTGCCTCGGCGGCGGGGCCGGCCTTCGGCCAGGCCGAGCCGCCCAAGCCGGCGCAGATCGTCGTCAACCATTCCGGTGGCGCGATGGGCACGGCGATGCGCAAGGCCTTCTTCGCGAGCTACGAGAAGAAGTACGGCATCCGCGTGGTCGAGACCAGCCCGGCCGATTTCGGCAAGCTGCGCGCCATGGTCGACGCCGGCAATGTCGAATGGGACGTCACCGAGATCGGTGGCCAGGACGCGATCCGCGCCACCAAGATGAACCTGATCCAGCCGATCGATCCTAAGATCGTCGACCGCTCGAAGTATCCGCCCAAGGCGCAGTCGCCGGTGGTCTTCGCCTCGTCGGTCTACACCACGATCATCGGCTACCGCACCGACGTCTTCAAAGGCGGCAACCATCCCAAGAGCTGGGCCGATTGGTGGGACGTCAAGAAATTCCCGGGCGCGCGCTCGATGCGCAACCATCCGGTCGACAATCTCGAATACGCGCTGCTCGCCGACGGCGTGCCCAAGGACAAGCTCTATCCCATCGACTTCGACCGCGCCTTCAAGAAGCTCGACCAGCTCAAGCCGCATGTGAACGTGTGGTGGACCACCGGTCAGCAGCCGGCGCAGCTGCTGCTCGACAAGGAGGTGGTGCTGGCGACCGGCTGGAACGGCCGCTTCTACGACATCATCAAGAAGGGCGCGCCAGTGGAGATCGAGTGGGGCGAGGGCGCGCTGAAGCTGGGCAGCTTCGTCATTCCCAGGGGCGCCAAGAACGTCTACTGGGCGCAGAAGATGCTGGCCGAGCTGTCGATCCCGCAGCAGCAGGCGATCTACGCCACCGAGCTGGGCTATCCCGGCCTGAACCTCGAGGCGCTCGACCACGTCGATCCCAAGGTGAAGCCCTATCTGCCGACGCAGTATCTCGACAAGCAGTTCTGGATCGACGATTCGTGGTGGGCCGACAATGGCACCAAGGCGCAGGAGCTGTGGAACGCCTGGATGCTGAAGAAGTAGCCGGCGTGGCCGAGCGGTCGGCTGAGCTTCGCCTCGAGAACGTGGCGAAGCGTTTCGGCGAGGTGAGGGCGTTGGATGGGGTGTCGCTCGATGTGGCGTCGGGCGAGCTGCTGACCATCCTTGGGCCCAGCGGCTCGGGCAAGACCACGCTCTTGAAGGTCGTGGCCGGCTTCGAGACGCCGGATGCCGGCCGCGTGCTGGTCGATGGCCAAGACATCACCGCGCTGCCGCCGGCCAGGCGCGACATCGGCATGGTGTTCCAGAACTACGCGCTGTTTCCGCATCTGACGGTGGCCGGCAACGTTGCCTTCCCGCTGGAGATGCGCAACGTCGCGAAGGCCGAGATCGCCGGCCGCGTGCGCGAAGTGCTGGAGCTGGTCGAACTCGGCGGCTACGAGGCGCGCCTGCCGCGCCAGCTCTCGGGCGGCCAGCAGCAGCGCGTGGCGCTAGCGCGCGCCATCGTCTTCAACCCACGCCTGCTGCTGCTCGACGAGCCGTTCGGCGCGCTCGACCGAAAGCTGCGCGAGACCATGCAGCTGGAGGTGCGCCGCCTGCAGCGCCGGCTGAAGCTCACCACCATCTTCATCACCCACGACCAGGAGGAGGCGCTGGTCCTGTCGGACCGCATCGCCGTGATGAACCGGGGGGCGATCCAGCAGATCGCCTCGACCACCGACATCTACGAGAGGCCGAGCAGCGGCTTCGTCGCCGACTTCGTGGGCGAGAGCAACATCCTGCGCGGCATGGCGGGCGAGGGCGGTCGCATTGCGCTCGAGGGCGGCGGCGAGGTGCGCGTCTCGCGGACTCTGTCTTCAGGCACCAAGGTCGGCGTGCTGATGCGACCCGAACGCTTCTCGGCCACGGTGACCAATCCCTTTGCCGGCGAGGTGGTCGAGGCGGTCTACCTCGGCTCCTCCTTCAAGCTGCGCCTGAAATGCGACGGCGGGCGCGAGCTGATCGTGCGCCAGCAGGCGCGCGGAAAGCTGCCCCAGCCCGGCGAGCGCTTGAGCGTCGGCATCGAGCCCGACGAGATCCATGTCTTCGATCTGTAGCTCTTCCTTCTCCCCGCGAAGGCGGGGAGAAGGTGCCCGAAGGGCGGATGAGGGGCTTTG
>CAYTFW010000088.1:20429-25748 GCA_964437145.1 uncultured Rhizobiaceae bacterium | reverse complement strand
CCCTCTCCCCGCTCGCGGGGAGAGGGAGAAAGACTACCGAGCGTCCTCCAGCACCATGTCGGCGGCCTTCTCGCCGATCATGATCGCGGGCGCGTTGGTGTTGCCGGAGGTCAGCGTCGGCATGATCGAGGCGTCGGCGATGCGTAGGCCCTGGATGCCGTGCACCCTCAAGCGATCATCGACCACGGCCATGGGATCGTGGCCCATCTTGCAGGTGCCGACGGGGTGATAGGTGGTCTCGCTGGTGCGCTTGACCCAGTCGATGATCTCGTCGTCGGTTTGCGCCGCCGGGCCGGGGCCGAGCTCGGTGAGCTGAAGCGGCGCCATCGCTTTCGCATACATGATCGAGCGCGCGATGCGGATGGCGCGCACGGTGAGCTCGGCGTCGATCGGCGCGGCGAGGAAGTTGAAATGGATCGCCGGCGGCCGGCGCGGATCGGCCGAGGCGATGTGGATCGTGCCCTTGCTCTCCGGCCGCATCGGATGGGCGTAGCAGGTCATGCCCGACTGCTTGCTGAGACGCGGTCCCTTCGGCCCCGGCTCCATCAGCATCGCCACCCAGCCGAGCAGCAGATCGGGCGCCGCGAGTCCTTCGCGCGAGCGCACGAAGGCGCGCATCGGCGCGCCGACCGAGGCCAATAGACCCTGGTTGAGGAAAGCGAACTTCAGGCCCTGCGTGATCCAACCCAGGCCGCGCGCGACGTCGTTGTAGGTGTAGCCCTTGGCACCCACCGCCCAGCGCGTGCGCGGCGCGTAGTGGTCGCGCAGGTTCTCGCCGACGCCGGGCAGCGTCTGGCGCACGTCGATGCCCAGCGCCTTGAGCCGTTCGGGCTGGCCGATGCCGGAGAGCTCCAGCAGCTGTGGCGAGTTGATCGTGCCGCCACACACCACGACCTCGCGCGCCGCCTTGGCTTCGCGCGTCTCATTGCCCACCGCATAGCGCACGCCCGTGCAGCGCGTACCATCGAACAGCATGCCCTCGGCCAGAGCATCCGTCTCGATGCGCAGATTGGCGCGACTGCGGATCGGATCGAGGTAACAGCGCGCCGTGCTCATGCGCCAGCCGCGCGCGATCGACGCCTGGCTCATCACGATGCCGTCCTGCGTCGCCCCGTTGTAGTCGGGGTTGTGCGCGATGCCGACTTCCGCCGCCGCCTTGATCAGCGCCTGGAAGACCGGCTCGCGCGGCTTGGGGTTGGTGACCGGGATCGGGCCGGAACGACCGCGGAAGCGATCGTCGCCCTCGCCCGGCTCGTAGGACTCCATGCGCTTGAAGAACGGCAGCACGTCGTCATAGGCCCAGCCCTGATTGCCCATCTGCGCCCAGGTGTCGAAGTCCTGCGGCTGGCCGCGCACGAAGGCCATGCCGTTGATCGCGCTCGAGCCGCCCAGCAGCTTGCCGCGCGGCACCGGAATGCGGCGGCCGTTGGTGTTGGCCTCCGGCTCGGCGCTGTAGAGCCAATTGGCCTCGGGATTCTGGATCAGCCGCGCCGAGCCCACGGGGATACGCGACCATGGATGACTCGCGCGGCCCGCTTCCAGCAGCAGCACCTTGTGGCGCGGATCGGCCGACAGACGATGCGCGACCGCGGCGCCGGCCGATCCGGCGCCGACGACGATGAAATCGTACGATGTGCTCATGGCGCCCATTTGCGGAACACCGCCCGCGTCGCGTCGTCCATCGGGAAGAAGCTCTCGACTCGCAGCTCCTGCAGGGTGATGTCCTGCGGCGTGCCCAGGGTGGCGATGGTGGTGAACAGGCTCAGCCGCGTGCCCGACTTGGCGAAATGCATCGGCAGCACCGGCGCGCTCGCCATCACCGGCGGCGCCAGCGCCATCGCCGCGCGCACCTCGGGGTAGCCGAGCAGCCGTTCGTGCAGCGCGCGCGTCTCGGCCGTGCCATCGATGCCGGCGTCGACTTCGACGCTGCGCACGAAGTACCAGACGATCTCGGTCCAGTTGGTGAGATGCGGGCGCAGCACATCAGGGCCGACCAGCGCATCGGCGAGGTTGACCGCGCCGCCGGGTGCGAGCGGCCCGACCAGGAATTCGACCATCGCCACTGCGCCCTTGTTGGCCTGCAGCAGGTTCCAGCGGCGATCGACGACGACGGCAGGGAACGGCTCCTGCTGCGCCAGCATGAAATCGAGCGCGCCCCTGATCGGCGCCAGCGCCGCATCGCCGAGATCCGTCTCGGTCCAGGCCGGCGCGAAGCCCGCCGCCAGCGTCAGCTCGTTGGACTGACGCAAGGTCATGTCGAGCGCGGCGGCCAGCTTCAGCACCATCTCGCGGCTGGGCTTGGTGCGACCAAGCTCGAGGAAGCTGACATGGCGCTGCGATACACCGGCCAACAGTGCCAGCTGAAGCTGCGAAAGGCCACGCCGCTTGCGCCACCAGACCAGACGGGAGGGAAAAGCGGACGCGGGTGCCACGATTACCTGAGATGTAGTTGTGCGGCCCGGCCGCGCTTCCGATAGTGCGTCGATCACAGGCCTTCGTCGAGATGTCATGAAAGTCGTGTTTGCCGGCGCGTTCGCCGTGCGGTTCACCGAGGCCGTGCAGGCGCGATTGTCGATTCCCTCGGCTGTCGTCGCCGGCGACGAGACAGCGATCCTGAAGCACCTGCCTGATGCCGACGTGCTGGTGTCGATGGGATTCACCTCGGCGATGACCGAGGCGGCGCCGAGGCTGAAACTGGTGCAGGTGCCGGGCGCGGGGCTGGACCGCATCGAGCGCGCCGCGCTGAGGCCCGGCACGCATCTCGCCAACGCCTACGGCCATGACGCCGGCATCGCCGAGTACATCATGGGCGCGATGATCGCGCTGTCGCGCGCCTTCGCGCGGCTCGACACGCGCCTGCGTGCGGGAGTCTGGGACAGCCAGTGGGCGATCGGCACGCCGGTGCCGCCGCTATGGCCGGAACTCGCGGGCAAGACCCTGGGTATCCTTGGCTTCGGGCATATCGGCGAAGCGCTGGCGAAACGCGCGCGGGCCTTCGACATGCGGGTATGCGCGATCAGGACACGCGCACAGGAGCCGCCGCCGCTGGGCGTCGACTTCATCGGCGGGCCGGAGCGGTTGGACGACGTGCTGCGCGCCGCGGACTTTCTCGCTATCACCTTGTCGCTCTCGCCCCAGACACGCGGGCTGCTCGATGCGGCGAAGCTGGCCTTGATGAAGCCCGGCGCCTACCTGATCAACGTCGCACGGGCGGAGATCGTCGAGGAGGACGCGCTCTTCGAGGCCCTGAAGCGCGGCAAACTCGGCGGCGCGGCGCTGGATGTGTGGTATCGCTATCCGCGAGCGCCCGGGCCGGCGGCGCCGGCGACGAGGGAGTTCCAGGCGTTGGGCAATGTGATCATGACGCCGCATGTCTCGGGCTGGACCGAAGGCATGATCGAGGCGCGCACGCGGTTGATCGTCGAGAACATCGAGCGCATCGCGCGCGGCGAGGCGCCGCTGAACGCCATCGCCTCATGACCCCGCACTGGTCCCGCCGCCTGCCGTTCTACTACGGCTGGCTGATCATCTTTGTCGCCTTCGTCACCATGGCGATCGCGGTCAGCGCGCGCACCTCGTTCTCGTTGCTGGTGCCGCCGCTGATCGACGAGTATGGCTGGGATCGCGGGCTGGTGGCCGGCGCCTTCTCCTTCGGCTTTCTCGTCTCGGCGGTGATCGGCCCGGTCGTCGGCCCGATCATGCAGAAGCACGGCCCGCGCCTGGTCATCGAATGCGGCGTGGTGCTGGTGGCGCTCGGCCTGCTGGGCGCGACGCTCGTGTCCAATCCCTGGCAGTTCTACATCGCGCTCGGCCTGGCGGTCGGCGCCGGCGCCAATCTGATGTCGTTCACGGCGCACTCGCTGTTCCTGCCGAACTGGTTCCTGCGCAAGCGCGCGATGGCGATCGGCATCGCCTTCTCCGGCGTCGGCGTCGGCGCCATCGTCGTGCTGCCCTGGCTGCAGTCGATCATCCTCGAGCGCGGCTGGCGCGAGGCGTGCTGGGCGATGGGCCTCTTGGTGCTTTGCGTGCTGGGGCCGCTCAACCTGCTGACGCGCCACAGACCGCAAGACGTCGGCCTGCTGCCCGACGGCGATACGCAGGCAGAGGTGGCGGCGGCGGCCAAGCGCGACGGCTCGACCATCGTCGATGTCGCCTGGACCAGCACCGAGTGGACCGTGCGGCGCGCGGCCAAGAGCGCGCGCTTCTGGTGGATCGCGCTGGGTTTCTTCTGCGCCCTGATCGTCTGGTACATGATCCAGGTGCACCAGACCAAATACCTGATCGAGATCGGCTTCAGCCCGTCGATCGCGGCCTGGAGCCTGGGCATCGTCAGCGTCGTGGCCATCCCCGGCCAGATCGGCCTCGGCGCGCTGTCGGATCGCATCGGCCGCGAATGGGTGTGGAGCGCCGCCTGCGCCGGCTTCGCCGTCTGCTACGTCGCGTTGATCGCCCTGGAGCACGCGCCGTCGACGCCGCTGCTCTATCTGATGATCTTCACCCAGGGCTTCTTCGGCTACGCGCTGACCTCGGTGATGGGGCCGATCGTGCTGGAGATCTTCGAGGGCCCGCATTACGGCGCGATCTTCGGCATGCTGACCCTGCCGTCGATCGCCGGCGGCGCGGTCGGGCCGTGGCTCGGCGGCGTGATCCACGACGCGTCAGGCAGCTATCGCTGGGCCTTCATCCTGTCGCTGGTCTGCTGCGCCATCTCCGCCACCGCGATCTGGCTCGCCAGCCCGGGCAAGGTGCGTAGGGTGCCGGGGAAGCTGCGGCGCTCATGATTCCCTCTCCCCGCGAGCGGGGAGAGGGTTAGGGTGAGGGGCTGATTCAGGTGACGCACCGACGGTCGTGCGCAACTTCGGACAGCCCCTCACCCCGACCCTCTCCCCGTAAACGGGGAGAGGGAGGAAGCGCGGGCGATAGTGATGAGAGCACCTTCGAGATTGCCGAGGACATCGTTGTTCCACAGACGCAGGACGCGGTAGCCGGCTTCGTTCATCGTCGCGTCGCGGCGTTCGTCATACGCGCTGTCGGCGTGTTGGCCGCCATCCAGCTCGACGACAAGCTTGGCGTCGCGGCAGACGAAGTCGGCGAAGTACGGACCGATGGGCTCCTGCCGTACGAACTTCAGGCCATCGAGCTGGCGGGCGCGCAAGGCGGCCCAGAGGATGCGTTCGGCGTCGGTGGAATCGCGGCGAAGCCGCCGTGAGCGTGTGGTGCGTTTGGCGTTGGCGCCGCGGAAGAGAGGCATTGGGGGATCGTGGGCGAATCTCTTTATATTTCCACCAATCCTCGGTTGTGCCTCACCTGATACAGCCC
>CAYTFW010000088.1:0-20419 GCA_964437145.1 uncultured Rhizobiaceae bacterium | reverse complement strand
CGCGGGGAGAGGGAGAAAGACAGGCGGCGGCGCTCATAACTCCCTCTCCCCGCGAGCGGGGAGAGGGTTGGGGTGAGGGGCTGTGGCGGGTGACGCACCGACCTCAGGCCGGCGCCACCTCGACCAGATTTGTGTTGTAGGTGGTGGCGCCGCTGGGGGCGGGGCGGTCTTCGGTGAGCGCGTTGGCGCAGCCCTTGGTGTCGACGCCGTTGCCGTTGGGGGTGAACCAGGCGCCTTCCTTGATCGAGACGACGCCGCGGGCGATGCCGCGCGTGACCTTCGCCGGCAACAGCGTGGCGCCGCGGTCGTTGTAGACGCGCACGAGCTGGCCGTTGGAAATCCCGCGCGCCTTGGCGTCGTCGGCGTGGATCCAGACGTCGTCGGGGTCGACTTTGGCGAGCTGGTCCTGATTGCCGTGGATCGAGTGCGTGCGGGCGCGCGATTTCGGGCTGCACAGCATCAGCGGGTGGCGCGCATCAGGGGTCACCGGCTCGATCCAGGTCGGGATCGGTGGGATCGCGCCCAGGCCGTAGAAGTTCGGCTTGGCGGCGAGCGTCGTCGAGTAGAGCTCGATCTTGCCGCTGGGCGTGTTGAACGGATGCCGCTCGGGATCGCGGATCTGTTTGGCGAAGGCCACCGCATCCTCGGGCGGCGCGAAACGCGCGACGCCCTTCTCGGCGAATTGCTGGAAATCGTCGACCGCGTCTTTGGTCAGATCGCGCAGCCAGTCCATCTCGCTCCGGTCGTTGTAGTCGGCGATGCCAACCCGCGCGGCGAGGTCGGCGAAGATGTCCATGTCGTTGCGGCATTCGCCCATCGGCGCGATCGCCTGCTTCATGAAGATCGCGTAGTGCCCGGCGCCGGCCCAGGGCGTGTGCACGTCGTTGCGCTCCCAGAACGTCGTCGCCGGCAGCACGATGTCGGCGTGGCGCGCGGTCGGCGTCAGGAAGTGGTCCTGCGCGACGATGAGCTCCACGCCGTCGAGCGAGGCCGCCATCTTGTTGGCGTTGGGGCACTGGTTGAAGAGATCGCCGCCGGCCGAATAGATCATCTTGATGTCGGACGGATAGCCGCCCGCCTTGCCGCGCGCCAGCAGATCGGCGAGCAGCGGCGTGGCGACGCGCGCGTCGATCGGGTTGGTGCCGGGCGGGAAGCTCTTGATGCCGGCGCGGCCGGTGGCGCCGTTGCTGCAACCGGAGCTGCCGCCGACGATGCCGACATTGCCGGTGATGGCGGCGAGCGCGTAGGCGGCGCGATGGAACTGCTCGCCAAACGCGGTGCGTCCCGGCGCGTAGCCGCATTGCAGCGCCGCGGGCTTGGTGGTGGCGAACGCGATAGCGAGCCGACGGATCGTCTCGGCCGGGATGCCGCAGATCGCCTCGGCCCACGCGGGCGTCTTGGCCACGCCATCGCCGCCCTCGCCCATCAGATAGGCGCGGTACGAGGCGCCCCTGGGCGCGCCGGCGGGCAGATGCGCCTCGTCGAAACCCAGCACGTGGCGATCGCAATAGGTCTGGTCGTGCAGCCCACCGCTTACGATCACATAGGCCATCGCGATCAGCGCGGCGGCATCGGTCGAGGGCTTGATGTAGATGTGCTCGTCCGCGAACGCGGCCGACGTGCGCGTGCGGCGCGGATCGACGCAGACGATGCGCACGCCGGCCTTCTTCGCCTCGCGCAGATACTCGCGCGTGCCGGTGCCGAAGGTGCCGTCGGCCGGGCTCCAGCCCCACATCACGATCAGCTTGGAGTTGACGTAATCCGTGGGCTCGCGGCCGGCGCTCTTGTAGTCGGCGCCGTAGGTGTGGCGGATGGCGAAGATCTCGGCCTCGGCCGACATGTTCGACCACAGCACCGTGCAGCCGCCGAACTTGTTGAAGAAGCGCTTGGCGCCGGCCGAGCTGTGCAGCATCGAGAGGTTGCCCGAGCGCGAGGCGTCGAGGAACGCGGCGTTGCCGTGGACGCTACGGATGCGCAGCATCTCGCGCGCGACGGTGCCCAGCGCCTCGTCCCAGGAGACGCGCTCGAACCGGCCCGAGCCGCGCGGGCCGACGCGACGCATCGGATGCAGCAGCCGGTCCGGATGATAGACGCGCTCGATCTGCCCCACGCCGCGCGCGCAGGCGTGCAGCGGCGGCAGCTCGGGCGTCCAGCGCGCCGGATCGGTCGAGATCTTGACGATGCGGTCGTCCACGACATGCGCGTTGACCACACAGCGCCCGCCGCAGTTATGCCCGCAGGTGCTGGTGACCACAGTCTCGCCCGGCCGCGCCGCGCGGCGCGGGGCTTGGTAGAGGGTGTGGGGGGTGGGCATGGCTGGGCTCCGCGAACGTCGAAAGAGGTTATCGCCTCCGGCGCGCGTCAGCCATCGCCTTGACGATAGAGCGTCCTTCACTTGAAGTCTCGGCTGGAACTATCGAGATTGTGGCGCGTTGAGAGAGAGCTGTCTCACTGGAGGTGTGACATCGGTATAGAAGACCAACCTCGATCAGAGTTATCGCCATGGACGCAGTGGCTGCCCACCACGATAGTTAAGCATCCTGGCGTCTACGTGCTCGCCCACCTGAACGCGCCGCCGAACGGGCCAGCAGATCATACAATCGCGGAGGTCATCTACATCGGCGAAACATCGAACGCGCTTCATGGCCGATGGCAAGCATTCAATAGGTCCGCGATCGATGGACGCCATAGTCATTCCGGCGGGCGGAGTTACAATGATTGCTTCGGTCCCCCTCGCCCGAACCTGCGTGTGGCTTGGCTTCTTGTACAAGAAGCGAACGAGAGCCTACGCAACGCCAAGATAAAGTATCGGGAGCGACGATTGCTCTTGGAGTTTGCGGAGAGACGCCACCGCGAGGGCGCTCAAGGAGTGCTGCTGCCCCGGTGCAACAGCGGTTGACGGCGATCCGTCCGACGCCCGGCCGGCACTACTGACCGACGACGAACATCAGGCCATTCCGGCTTGACCGGCGGCTTCGTAGCGCACGTCGTGGATCGTCACCGAGTGGAGGTTGAACGTGTACAGCACCGTGACGGCTGGGAGCATCGCCGACGGGTGCGGCTCGACCCGATAGACAAGGTAGCTTGTCGATCCGACCACGCGGCGTGCGGCGAAGTCGTTATCCGGTCGACGCGCCAGATACCACTCGATACCTCGCCAAAACTCATCGAAGCGGTCGTATTCCAGAGCCGCTGCGTCGATAACGTCGGCTGCCGGTCGATCAATGACGATCTGTCGCGCGCGCTTCCACTCGCTGTACGGCTCGTCCACCATTAGCCGTCGTCATGGCCCTCGAGGCGCGCGATGGCGGCGTTCGCCCAGGCGAGATCGGCCTCGGTGGGCGTGGCCGGCTGGCTCGCGAGATACGCGTAGAGTGGGATCTCTTCGCCGATTGCCGCCGCGTGCCACACCATCTCATGCGAGGCGTCGCTGATCGACGCTGCGCTGTGGTTGTTGCAAACATCCTCGATGACGGCGTCGATAAGCTCGACTTCCCGCGGCGAGAACGCGGCCATGTCAGGCGGCTCAACCGCGACAAAGGAATGCTGGTCGTAGGGTCCAATACGGATCGGCCGGCCGACGATCTTGCGGTCATGTTCCAACTGCGTGCGCGCGGCGATGCCGCCACGCGGCACAGGACCGTTCTGGCGCTTCTCGTATTCCGCCCCGGTGATCGAGAGACCGGTCTCCAGATACAACGAGACGTCAGCCAGCCAGACGATCTTGTGAAGTTTCGTCGCGCCAAGCTTCTTCGGGTCGTCGCACTTCCAGCAGACGTAGTGGATCAGGTCTTTGAGTTTCTGGGTGGCCATTTGGTTGCTCCTGTCGGGAGCTTTCCGAGCAACAATCTAACAGCATGAACACGACTATTCTAGGGCTAACCCCTTGGTCGCAGCGGCCTACTATATGTTGTGTCTCCTGTTGTATTTGTTCATGATATAGTCCTGTTTGCGCACGCAGCTTCGATTCTCGCCTGTATCGTCTGCGTCATCCCCCAACCACCGCGCCGCCACCGACGCCATCCTCGGCCGCCAGTCCGTCGTGTCGTCGGCGCCTTTGCCGAGGTTGCAGGCGCGGCAGAGGATCTGGAGGTTGGCGGGGTCGAGCGCCAGGTCGGGGTGGTCGCGGCGCGGCAGGATGTGGTCGACCTGGACGATCGCCTCGGGGAAGGCGACGCCGCAGCATTGGCAGCGTGCGCCGTGGTGGCGGAGCATCGCGTGGCGCAGCTTCAGCCATTGCGGCGAGGCGTAGAAGCCGCTGCCCATGGTGGCGAAGCGCAGCGGCGGCAGCGGCGCGTCGCAGGGTGGTGAGAGCTCGGTGATGGTGAGGCCGTTGTGGCCGCCGAGCAGGTGGTAGAGTGTGTCGTCGAGCAGGCGGTCGATGCCGTCGAGCCAGTGGCCGGGTTTGATCTCGATGCTGTAGACGGCGCAGGCCTTGGAGTCGCAGAAGATCGAGGCGAGGCGCGCCACCACATCCGACGGCAATGCCGCGAGCACGCGGGTCATGGTCTCGATCTCGCGTCGCAGGCCGCCGCGGCTTTGCAGCGTCACGCCGTTGATCGACACTTCAAGCATCGTCGGTCTCCTGCTTCTCGTAGCGTGTCGCCTCCCTGTTCCAGCGCAGCCCCGTCACCTCGCCTGGGCTGCCGATCACGCCGCAGTAGCGGACCTTCGCGACTTTGATGGTTGTGGTGCCGTCGGGGCCGAGCGATTCGCGGTGCACGACGATCCCGATGTCCGGCTTGTTGGCCCAATGGGCGCTGTCGCTGATGTCGTAGAGGCTCGGCGTCGGGTATTTGCCGGTCTCGCGGCTGCGCTGCAGCTTGGCGGGATGCGCCACGACGATCAGGTGCACGCGGTGCTTGCGCGCGAATTTGCGGAAGCGCTTGATCGCCAGCCCGGTGTACTCGGTCAGGCTCATGTCCGGCGGGCGCACGTGGTCCATCTCGTTCCAGGGATCGATCACCAGCACGTCGGCGTCGAAGCGGCGCACGGCGGCGGCGGCGCGGTCGAGCACCCAGGCGAGATCGATGTCGTCGTCCTCGTCCGGCACCATGAAGCTGAAGCGCCGCTCGATCCACGCGTCGGCGGCGTCGAGCTGCTCCTGCGTCATGTCGCGTTCGGCGATGCCGGCGTGGAACGAGCGCAGCGCGCGGCGGTGGTCGAGCCGGGGCATCTGCTCGAAGCTCGCGAAGCAGGTGTTCCAGCCGTGCCGCCAGGCCAGCCGGCCAGCGATTCAACGCACCGGCTTGCGCCCGCTGGCGAGCACCGCGGCGATGGGCAGCGCCAGCCCGCCGTCGCACCGATACCGCTCGGCCTCGCGCTCGATGTCGGCGACGATGTCGCTCAGTGCCCGCGGCGTCTGCGCGCCGAGCAGCGCCGCCATCCTGACCGTGCCGGCCGACAGCGCCGACACCAGCGCCTGCGCGTCGGGCAGGATCCACGTCGCGCGCGCGATCTCGCCGGTGACCTCGGCGAAGCCGGCGCCTTCGAGCCCGCGCACGCATTGATCGATCTGGTTCAGCGCACCCGCCGGCGGGAAGGCTTTGGCGGCCGATCGGTCGCCGTGCCGGTCGATCGTGTCGAAGATCAGCTTCCAGGCGATGTTCTCGGCCGGCGTCGCCCAGACCGTGAAGCCGACGACGCCGCCCGGCACCAGCACGCGCCGGCATTCCGCCAGCGCCATCGCGGGCCGCGGCACGTGATGCATGCCGAAGCTCGAGACGACGGCGTCGTACTGGTCGTCCTGGTAGGGCATGCGCTCGGCGTCGCCTTCGCTCACGACGACACCGGGGTTCGCGTCGCGCGCGATGCGCACCATCGCGGCGGAGAAATCCAGCGCGTGTACCGTGGCGCCGCGCGCCGCGGCGGCGGCGGCGAGCTGGCCCGGCCCGCAGGCGACGTCGAGCACGTGCCGGCCGCGCGCGACACGCGCAACGTCGAGCAGCTTCTCGATATAGCGCGCCGTCGCGTGCGCGAAGGTCGCCTCGTAGCCGCCGGCGGCGCGCTGCCAGCCGGCATGCTCGAAGGCCCTGATGGCTTCGGGTTGGAAGCTCATGGTTGGCGGACGCTAACAGTCCATCCCGGGCCGGACCAGCGGCAAGCCGGCGCGAACGGCCGCCGCCATTGCAATCGCCGCCCCCGAGTCCCATATCTTAAGGACGGCGAGGGATGCCCCGCCACCCGACGTCCCGCACGAACACTCGTAAGGTCCCGTGATCGCGTTGGCGCCAGCCAGGTTGTCCTGGGGTGGCCATCCCTGATCGCGGTGACGTGCGTGGTCAACGTCCCCCCGATCCACGCCCCCGCGTTTTTTTGTTCCAACGACGATCGCCTGGCGTCGCATGCCCGCGACGCGCCCGTGTTCGTCGGCCGCCAACCCAACCCGTTCCATCGGTGAGAGGTCCATGAAAGAGCACAAGTACAAGGTCGGCGCCTACGTGCGCATCGCGTCGCGCACGGTCTCGGCGGTACCCGCCGGCCGCTACCAGATCGTCCGCCTGATGCCGCCGGAAGGCGCCACCAACCAATACCGCGTCCGCTTCGTCGACGACGGCCATGAACGCATGGTCAAGGAGAGCGACCTCACGTGAGCGACACCGACACAACCCCCTCGACGGCGGGGCGATCGCATCCGGACCTCTTGCCTTCTCCCCGCGAAGGCGGGGAGAAGGTGCCGAGCGCCAGCGAGGCGGATGAGGGGCTTCCTCGCGCCACAACGAACGCCTTCGTCGTTGGAACTCCGCGAAGCCCCTCATCCGCCCTTCGGGCACCTTCTCCCCGCATGCGCGGGGAGAAGGAAGACACTGGCGATCCACATGCGCTAGCCACGCCCTCGACGGCGAGCCTCGCCTCGATCCGCCGGACGCTCAGCGCGCACCAGCAGCCGCAGCCCGGGCGCAGCGTCGGGCAGATCGCGGTCTCGTTCCTGTCCTTCATCGGGCTGTGCGCCCTGATGTACGTCACGCTCGATGTCTCGACCTGGCTCACGCTCGCGCTCGCGGTGCCGGCCGCCGGCTTCGTCGTGCGCATCTTCATCCTGCAGCACGATTGCGGCCACGGCGCCCTGTTCCGCTCGAAGCGCGTCAACGACTGGGTCGGCCGCCTGTGCGGGCTGGTGACGCTCACGCCCTACGCCAACTGGCGGCGCCAGCACGCGCTGCACCATGCCAACTGGAACAATCTCGATCGCCGCGAGAGCGGCGCCGACATCTACTCGAACTGCCTGACGACGACGGAATACCGCGCGCTGCCGCCGCTCAGGCGCCTGGGCTACCGGCTGCTGCGCCATCCGCTGATCGCGCTGGTCCTGCTGCCGCCGCTGGTCTTCATCGCGCTCTATCGCCTGCCGTTCGATACGCCCGCCTCGTGGCGGCGCGAGCGCCTGTCGGTGCACGGCACCAACCTGGCGCTGATCGCGCTGTTCACGACGCTCGGCCTGACGCTCGGCTTCGGCGCCGTGGCGTTGGTCCAGCTGCCGATCATGGTCGTGGCCGCGATCATCGGCGTCTGGCTGTTCTCGGTGCAGCATCGCTTCGAGGGCACGCGGTGGTTCCGGCGCGAGAGCTGGAACGCGCCGGCGGCGTCGCTGCGCGGCACGTCCTTCCTGCGGCTGCCCGGGCTACTGCGCTGGTTCACCGGCAATATCGGCTACCACCACGTCCATCACCTCAACGCGCGGATCGCCAACTACCGACTGGCCGAATGCCACGACGCGAACCCGGCGCTGCGCCAGGTGCCGACGCTCAGCCTGGGCGCCGCGTTGCGCTCCAGCGCGCTGTGGCTGTGGGACGAGGAGCGCGGGCGCATGGTGAGCTTCGCCGAGGCCAGGGCCGCCGCCGGGAGCCGGCGATGAAGTATCTCGGCGCGCTGCGCGGCAGCGGCACGCTGATCGCGGCCGACGGGGAGCTGGGCGCCGCCACTTTCGAGATCGACGGCTATATCCTGCGGCCTGGCGAGGTCGTCGCCTCGGGCGAGATCAGCATGGCGCCGAAGGACCTGGCGCGCGCCTTCGGCCAGCGTCATCTCAGGCTGCGCACTGACGACGGGCGCGAGCTCACGGTGCGCTTCTCGGCGCGCAAGCTGGCGGCGGCGAGCGCCAGCGCGCACGCCGATTTCGCCGGCGACCTGCCGCTCGCCGGGGACTGGGGGCATTGAAGGCGACGCACCGGCCTCTAGCCGAACGCCGCCTCGTCATCGCCCAGCCGGCGCGCGTCGACCCACTGGTCGCGCACGCGATCCTCGTGCCGACGCGGCGGCGGGCGAAATCCCCCAGGCTCCAGGGTCCGGTGTCGTCGGTCATGGCGCGATGCCAGCACCGGCGCCGCGCGGCATGACGGAATTGACTTCACACAAACTGAAGTCGTCTCTCCACCAAAGACGTTCCCGGCGGTGATAGCGTCCGCGCCACATCCAAGGGGGGAGGTCTCGATCATGAACAACCAGGACTACCGCGCGATGGTCGACGACATCGCCGAGAACCTGCCGGGCCAATGGCAGCGCATCGGGCAGCGACAGGTCAAGCAGCTGCCGGCCGCCACCACCAACGTCGAGATGACCCTGCGTTTCCCGAACGGCGATCCGCGTCAGGGCTTTCGCATCATCTATCGCCGCAACGACATCTATGTCCGCGGCTTCCGCACCGCCGGGAACGTCGCCTATGCCTGCCACAACCAGATGGCGAACGTCGCCGGCGCCACGGACCTCGGCTTCGACGACGCCTATTCGACGCTCGGCTGGAACCGGCAGGTCTATTCGATCAATCGTGGCGGCGGGCCGCAGGTCACCGTGCCGCTTCTCGATGCGGCGCTCACCCGGGCCAACAACGGCGCCGCGCGGCGCGAGGACGTCTTGCGTATCGTCGTCGCCCTGGCCGAGGGCGTGCGGTTCATGAGCGTCGAGAAGGCGGTGCGCGGCGGGCTGGTGATCACGACCGACATGGTCGATTGGGGCCAGCAACTGGCGGCCAACGACGCCGTGCTCCGGCAGGGCTAGGCGATCACCGCACCGGCGTGCGCCCACGAATCCGGTCGAAGCCCTGCTTGATGGCGGCGAAGCGCGCCTCGATGTGGCGCTCGAACTCGGTGTCGGTGAAGATGTAGGGCCAGTCGTTCTCGATGCCCTCGCGCACCAGCTCGCCGACATAGCGCGGATCGGCGCCGCGCGCGAGGCCCTCGGTGACCGTCTTCAAGCGTTGCGACATCGGGCCGTCGGTGCGCGGCGGCTGGACCGCGCCGGCGAAGCGCGGCGGCAGGTTGCGCGCCGACGACAGGATATTGGTGCGCACGAAGCTCGGGCACAGCACCGACACGCCGATGCCGCGCGGCGCCAGGTCGTTGCGCAGGCCTTCGCTCAGCGCCACGACGCCGTACTTCGAGACGTTGTAGGCGATGCTGTTGCCGGAGATCAGGCCGGCGATCGAGGCGGTCGAAACGATGTGGCCGCCCTCGCCGTGGCTTTCGATCAGCGGGCCGAAGATCTCGATGCCCCAGACGACGGCGTGGAGGTTCACGCCCATCGTCCACGCCCACCCCGCGTCGGTCCACGTGCCGTAGGGCCCGCTGCCGCCGACGCCGGCGTTGTTGACCAGGATATGCACCTTGCCGTAGCGCGCGATGGTGGCCTCGGCCGCCGCCTTCAGTTCACCCTTCAGTGAAACATCGGCGCGCACGCAATCGACATCGGCGTTGGTCGCCTCGAGTTGCGCGCGCGCCGTCTTCAGCGCCGCCTCCTCGATGTCGCACAACATGACCTTGGCGCCGGCCTGCGCCAGCGCCGTGGCGATGCCCAACCCGATGCCCGACGCCGCGCCCGTGACGAACGCGGTCTTGCCTGCGATGTCCTTCATGTCTGCCTTTCCCTGCGAACCCGCGCGACACTAGCAGTTGCCGACGCGTCGCGGTGCTATCCTGCGGCGAGGAGATCGCACATGGCGTTTTTCTCCCTCTCCCCGCCTGCGGGGAGAGGGTTGGGGTGAGGGGCTGGGACTCATCTGACTGCGGCCACGGTTTGTCGCACGAGCCCCTCACCCTCCCATCGCGCTGCGCGCGACGGGCCCCTCCCTCTCCCCGCAGGCGGGGAGAGGGCGTCAATATGCGATCGCCCTGGGGCTGATGGGGGGCTTTGCGCATGCGCCTGTTGCCGACGATCCGCTACGGCACCGAAGCCTATCCCGAGAAGGTCGCGCGACCGCTGCGGGTGGTGAACGCCACCGCGTGGACCGTGGCGGTCATCAACGTCGGCTTCGCGGTGGTGCAGTTCCTCGACCCGACGGCGGGCATGTGGAAAGCCGCCACGGTGAATCTGGTGACCGGGCTCGCCGCCGCCGCGCTGCCGCTGCTGCACCGTTGGGGCGCGATAGCGGCGCCGCTGGCCCTCGCCGTCGTCGGCCTGTCGACGATCGTCGGGCTGTCGGTCGTGCTCGGCACCGGCTCGGGCGTCTATCTCTATTGCTTCCTGGTCGCGACGCTGCCGATGCTGATGTACTCGTCGCGGCGCGTGCTGTTCACCATCGCCAACGCGATCGCCGGCGCCGGCGCGCTGATCGCGATGCATGCCCTGCTGCCGCCGCATACCGGCGTGGTGCCGCCGGAACGCTTGTTCGTCGAGAACTTCATCCCCTCGGTGATCGGCAGCTTCGCCGTCATGATCGCGATCAGCTTCTTCGCCACGCGCCAGATCGAGCGCGCCGAGGCGGCGGTCGAACGCGAGTACACGCGCTCCGAGAGCCTGCTGGCCAACATCCTGCCGCGGCGCGTCGCCGCCGAGCTCAAGGACCACGTCGATCCGGGCGAGATCGCCCAGAGCCATCCCGAGGCCTCGATCCTGTTCGCCGACATGGCGGGCTTCACCGCGAGCGCCAGCGACACCGCGCCCAGCGAGCTGGTGCGCTTCCTCAATCGCGTCTTCACGCGGCTCGACGAGCTGGTCGAGCGCCACGGGCTGGAGAAGATCAAGACCACGGGCGACGCCTACATGGTCGTGTCGGGCGTCCCTGAAACGCGCGCCGATCATGCGCACGCGCTGGCGGCGCTGGCGCTCGACATGCGCCAAGCGCTGGCCGGCCTGGTCGACGCCCAGGGACGCGCCATCGGCGTGCGCATCGGCATCGCCTCGGGCCCGGTGGTCGCCGGTGTCGTCGGCCGCAAGAAATTCTTCTACGACGTCTGGGGCGACGCGGTGAACACCGCCTCGCGCATGGAGTCGACCAGCGAGCCCGGCAGAATCCAGGTGACGGCGGAGACCTTCGCGCTGCTGCGGGACCGCTTCGATCTCGAAGCGCGCGGCTTCGTCGACATCAGGGGCAAGGGCACGATGAAGACGTGGTACCTGATCGGGCGCAAGCGACCGGACGATCCGGCGGCGGCGGGCTGACAACATCGTCCTGTCATCCCGAGCGCAGCGAGGGATCTCTTTGGGAACGCCGGCGTCCCGCCGGCATCTTCATGAGCCGGCGGGACGCCGGCGCTCCCAGGAAGACACCTTAGATCCCTCGCTGCGCTCGGGATGACAGGCGCGTCTACCTCCCGGGCGGCGGCCGCCCACCGCGCCCAGCCGAGGCGAGCGCGACGGCCGCGGTGGCGATGACCATGAGGCCCGCGACCAGCATCAACGCCGTGGACAGCGACAGCGCGGTCAGCGCCGCGCTGGCGAAGATGACGCCCGAGGCGTTGGCGGTGCGCTGCAGGGCGAAGACCTCCGCGCGTCTGTGCGGCGGCGCCAGCGTGTCGAGGACGAGCGAATAGTAGGTCGACAGCGGCGCCAGCACCGCGCCGATCAGGATGGTCGCGATGATGGTCGTGACGGCCGACAGGTTGAGCGCCGCGAGGCCGGCGCCCGACGCCATGACGAAGAGCTGCGCCACCACCACCCGGCGCGACGCCATGCGGTTGCGCACGCTGACCCAGATCCCGCCGGCGACCGAGGCCAGGCACAGGGGAACCGTGAACAGGATGGCGAGCGCCGGCGCATGGCCGAAGTTCAGCGCCAGCGCGACGGCGCCGATCTCGATCGACGCGACGGTGGCGCCGCCCGCCATCGCGCACAGCAGCCACAGCAGCATCGCGCGGCTGAGCACCGAGCCTCCGGCGCGGCGCAAGCCGTCATCAGGCATCGCCTCGACATGCGGGACCAGCAGCGCCGGCACGGCGCCGAGCGCGGCGAGCGCCAGCACGGCGAAGACTGGTGAGACGGTGCCCAGACCGGACGCCGCGACGGGCGCCAGCACGAAGGTCGCCTCGTTGACCGTGGCGGCGATGCCCAGCGCGCGCGGCAGGCGCTCGGGCGGCGCGAGCTGGGTGAGCAGCGCGCGCAGATAGCCGAAGGCCGCGCCGTTCACCGATCCCGCGATCGCCGCCGCCACGACGAGCCAGACGAAGGGCGCCTCGCTGGTCGCGAGCAGGGCGATGGCCGCCAGCGCCGCCGTGCGCAGGACCACCAGCAGCCGCAACGCCGTCGCCACGCGCAGCGTGCCCGTGAGCCGCACGATGGGGATGGCGCCGAGCACCTGCGCGAGCGTCATGGCGAGCATCATGGCCGCGCCGCCGCTCGCCTCGCCGGTAAGGCTGAGCGCGACCAGCGCGAAGGCGATGGGTCCCGCCGCCTGCGGTACGCCGAACGTCCCGGAGGCGATGAACCAGCGCAGCAACGGCGATCGTCCGACGGGCGATGAGCTTGGCACGGGCGGCATGCTGGCGACGCGGGCGGTGTGCCACAAGGGGCGCGGTGTGCAGGACAGTCGCGATGATCGCCAGCCGCGCCCGCGCGCCGGGTAACCGAGGCCGACGCATGACGCTGCGCCCGTGACGAACGTGGTCTTGCCGGCGATATCCTTGATGACGATCCTTGCCCACGCGTGCCGTGATCCTGAGCCGATCCCATCACATCCAACCAGCCCCCTCCTACAGGAAAGGCTTGCGCGATGAGCGAAATGACCATCTGGACGCTCGACTGGGTACCCCAAGGCCCGCGTGGCTTCGTGCGTGACCTGCGGCTGCGCTGGGCGTGCGAGGAAGCGGGGCTGCGCTACGCCGTGCGCACGATCGCCTTCGACGATCGCGCGACCAACCATCTCGATCGCCAGCCCTTCGGCCAGGTGCCCTACCTGGACGACGGCGCGGTGAAGATTTTCGAAAGCGGCGCGGCGCTGCTGCACCTGGCGCGCAAGAGCGAGGCGCTGATGCCGCGCGACCCGGTCGACGAGGCGCAGACCCTGCAATGGACGATCGCCGCGCTGAACTCGATCGAGATGATCAGCGTGCCGTGGTGGTTCCTGCACATCACCGGCGCCGAGAACAAGGATGTGACCGGCTGGTTCGGCCAACGCCTCGGCCAGCTCGAGAAGATCCTGAGCGAGCGGCAATGGCTCGTCGCCGACCGCTTCACCGTCGCCGACCTGCTGATGGCCGACGTGCTGCGCGTCTCCGCGGTCCGCGCCTTCGGCAATCGACCGGCGAGCGAGGCCTACGTCACCCGCGTCACCGATCGCCCCGCCTTCAAGAAGGCCCACGCCGACCAGATGGCGCATTTCAAGGCGGCCGACGCACAGAGAGCATAAGAGACGGGAACGCCGATTACCGATCGGGCGCCGCCGCGGACTTCTCGCGCGTCGACGAGCGGGCGCCGGTTGTCGTGGGATTGGGACGCGCGGGCGCGCCCGGACGCGGGGCACCGGTCGACGCGACGCAGGCCGGCGGCGGCACCCGGAACGCGATTTCGCAACAGATGTTATGAATCTTATTGGAGCCTGACGAATCTCGTGATATTTAGGCGGCCAATTAACGATATGTTGACGATTTCGCTGGTAAGCCCTTCGAATGTAACAGCAAAAATCATTATATAAAACAAATACTTGAACTAGATATTAACGGGAACAGAATGTCGGTGGCGTCAGTGGTTGAGTCTGCGGATTTTCACGCTTTCAAGGCCCAGGGCCGGTCCTACGAAAAGTCCAAGCTGGCATTTCGCACCATCGGTGAAGCCGCGGCGGAGCTGGACGTCGCGCAGCATGTGCTGCGCTTCTGGGAGAGCAAGTTCAGCCAGATCCGCCCGCTCAAGCGCGGTGGCGGCCGGCGCTACTATCGCCCCGAGGACGTCGATCAGCTGCGCCGCATCCGCTCGCTGCTCTACGACGACGGCTACACCATCAAGGGGGTCCAGCGCTTTCTGAAGGAAGGCCGCAATCGTTCGGCGGCGCCCGACCTCGAGGTCCGCACCATGTCGCGCAGCGACCAGCGACCGACACCCGACATGGAGTCAGCGCGCGCGCCCGCGACGCTCGACGGCGGTCAGCGGCGGGAGATGGAGAGCATCCTTGGCGACCTGCAGGACGCGCTCGGCGAATTGCGCCGCACGCTGCACCGCCCGCGCTGAGACGCGCGGCGGCGCGCACGTCGCCGCGTGAGGCAAACGGTCCGTCGGCCGATCAGGGCCGGACGGCCGCCGGCGGGATATCCGGCCCGATCTGCACGGTGAAGAACCCGGCCGCGCCGCCGGCCTGGTCGCGCCCCGCGCCGATGCGCAGGTTGAGATCCGCGCCCCAGCTCGTGCGGCCTTGCACGCTCAACGCGCCACCCGAGAACAGATACTGCGGCTGCTGCCGCAGGATCGCGTCCTTGTCGGCGAAGAGCTGCACGCTGACGTCGAGATCGGAGGCGAAGCGGAAGCGCCGGCCGAAACCCAGCGCCCCGCCGAGCCAGCGCGAATCGAGCGCCGCGCCGGCGACGGTGGCGTCGACGCCGTCATAGCGCGTACGCCCGGCTGGATCGATGACACCGATCGAGAACGGCTCGCCGGTCACGACGTTGGTCGCGCCCGGCACGGCGATCGGCCGCCACAAGGCGCCCGGCGCGTTATCGGCGATCAGGCCCGCGAGCTTGTCCCACAGTGGCGCGCCGGCGCCGAGCAGGCTGTTGCGCGCCGATTGCGTCGGCGTCAGGGTCGAGTTGAGACGCAGGGCGCGCGACATGTCGCCCATCGCCGGCTCGAGCACGCCGTCGAGCCCGGTCAGGAGGCTGGCACTGAGCGGCCTCAGGCCGCCGCTCTGCATGTAGCCGCACCAGCCCATCTGCGGCTGCAGCAACGCCGGATCGAGGGTGAGGCGAAAGTCGCCGAGCAATCCCGTGCGCGGCGGCCGGTAGCCACCCTGCAGGAACGGCGACGAAAGCTGAAAGTCTGGCATGTCGGTCTTCTCCCGAACTACGCCTCCCACACGGAGCTTGGGCGCGGATCGGGGCGGGAATGAGATTGCGCTCATCGCGCGCGTTGTTGTCCACGTTTCGTCGGCGGGCAGCCTTGTCAGAAAGCGGCGGATACGCAACGTTAGCGAGGCTCGGGATTCACTTGGGGAGTCCCCGACGAAGAATGAATCGCTGCCTTGGAGTATCGGGGGAGGCTCGTCGTGCGCAGAGTTGTGTTCTTTGTGACAACGGCGCTCGCCGCGTCGGCGTTTTCGACAGCGGCAACCGCGGACGTCCCGCCCCCGACGGCACCCAGCATCGAGGTCAGCGATGCCGGCAGCCCTGGCTGCCAAACCACCCGCAAACCGAAAAGTGCGCTGTCGGATGTCGGGCGCATCGCCCAGCGGCCCGGCATCCCGTTCAACAACGACGTGTTCATGCGGTACAACCTGCCGCCCCTCAAGACGAAGAAACGGGCGAAAGACACGGCCTGCGCCGCGTAGCGCCATCGAGGACAGCGCCGGTAGAGTCCTCCCTCTCCCCGCAGGCGGGGAGAGGGAGAGAGCGCGTCACCCGATCAAGCCGCGCAGGTCGTCGCAGATCAGGTCGGCCGCCGCCGCGCAGGCCGGTGCGATCGCGGTGTAGCTGAAGAAGCCGTGGTTGAGCGTCGGGAACTCGCGGAAGATCAGCTTCACCTTGGCTTTGCGCAACGCCGCCACGAAGGCGAGGTTGTCCTGGTAGAGGAAGTCGTGCGGGCCGACGCCGAGGATCGCCGGTGCGACGCCGGCAAGATCGGCCAGCACGGGCGAGGCCTTGGGGCTGCGGCAGTCGCGCGCGAAGTTGTCGCCGAAATAGGCCTTGCGGATATCGGGATTGCCGACGCCGGTCATGTCGGTCGCCGGATAGATCAGCACCTGCGCGGCGAGCTTGATGCCGCTGTCGCGACAGACCAGCGCCGTGGCCGCCGCGAAATTGCCGCCGGCGCTGTCGCCGCCGACGCATAGCGGCCTTCCCTCGCCGCCCAGCCGCGCGAGATTGGCCGCCGCCCACTTCGCCGCGGCGATGGCGTCGTCGACGCCCTGCGGGAAGGGATGCTCGGGCGCCAGGCGATAGTCGACATTGACGACCACGACGCGCGAACGGTTGGCGAAGCGGATGGCGTGCGCCTGATGGCTGTCGATGTCGCCGATGATCCAGCCGCCGCCGTGATAGTAGACCAGCGTGCCCAGCGGCTGGCCCTCGACCGGCCAGACCGTCTCGATGGTGATCGGCCCGTTCGGCCCGTCGATGCTGCCGCGTTCGATGCGCCCGGTGGGCAGCTTGGGCTTGGGATAGAGCAGCGCGCGGATGTTGCGCGCGCGCTCGCGGCTCACCGGGCCGTTGCCGCCCTGGTAGAGATCGGGAATGCCGCTCTCGCGCCAGCGGCGCTCCATGTCGGCGATGATCGGATCGAGCGGCGCGGGTTTGTGTTCGGCGGCCATCGATCAGCGTCCCTTGAACACCGCCGGCCGCTTCTCGACGAAAGCCTTCGACGCCTCCTTGTGATCCTCGGTCTCGCTGGTGCGCGAATGGCCGTTGGCCTCGGTGTCGAAGGAATCCTCGAGATTGCCGTCCTCGGCGACGTTGAAGTTGCGCTTCATGTAGGCGATCGCCACGCGCGGGCCGTGCGCCAGGCGCTTCGCGAGAGCCATCGTCTCGGCGACCAGCTTGTCGTCGTCGAACACGGCATTGGCCAGACCCAGGCTCTCCATGCGCGCGGAGTCGACCATGTCGGAGAAATAGTAGAGCTCGCGCGCACGCGCGGTGCCGACGATGCGGCTGAGGAAATACGTGCCGCCGAAATCGCCGGAGTAGCCGACCTTGGCGAAGGCCGTCGTCATGCGCGCGCTGCGCGCGGCGTAGCGCAGGTCGCAGGCCAGCGCCATCGACAGGCCGGCGCCGGCGGCCACGCCGTTGAGCATGGCGATGGTCGGCTTGTTGATCTCGTGCAGCAGGCGCGAGACCTCCATGCGGCGGCGCAGCGCACGGATCTTCTGCTCCAGCGGCTCGGGCTCCTGGTCGGCGCGGCCGGCCATGGCGCGCACGTCGCCGCCGGCGCAGAAGGCGCGGCCGGCGCCGGTCAGCACGATGGCGCCGACCGAGGAGTCGAGCTCGAACTTGGTCAGCGCGTCGAGCATCGCCGCGCCCATGTCGCGCGACAGCGCGTTGAGCGCCTGCGGCCGGTTCATGGTGAGCGTGGCGACGCCGTCGTCGACGGAGACGAGAAGATCGGTGGTCATGGGGTCACTCCTGATCTGGGACCGCCGGCGTCCCGCCGGCATCTTCATGAGCCGGCGGGACGCCGGCGGTCCCAATGAAGATTCAAACGAGTCGGATACGCATGCCGCCGATCATCACGGTGTCGCCGTCGACCGGCAGCTCGCGCGCGCGCGCGTCGGCCAACGCGCCCTTGATGTCATCGACCGCGATGTCGAGTCCGCCCAGGCCTTCGGGCCGGCCATCGCTCGACTGCACGATGCGCAAGGTGGCGTCGGCGAGCGCGATCTCGTACGCCTTGCCGACCTGCTTCACCGGCAGGTCGTAGATCATGCCCCAGCGTTCGGCGAGCCGCGTCGGATCATCGCTCTGCGCCTCGGCGACGACGAAGCGTTTGGCGCGGCCCGAGGGCTGTTGGCCGGTGTGATGCTGGTTGGCGGGATGCCAGTCCTCGGCGCCGTGCGTCTTCTGCACGCCGAAGCTCAGCATGGCGCCGCCGCTGTCGCGGGGGTGAAGCTGGATCTCGTTGTACTCGGCGTAGTCGACGACGTTGGCGATGCGCACGCCGATCTTCTCGCAACGCGCGCGGTAGGAGTCGTTCTCCGGCACCTGGCAGATCACCATGTAGCCGCCATCGCCGCCGCGGCGCTCGAGATAGCGGCCGCCAGTGGTGCCCGGCCGCGTCGGCGCCACGACCTCGAGGAAGGACGGGCCCAGCGGCATCAGCATGTTCTCCAGCCCGTACTTGCCGACGCCGGGATCGCGGTAGCAGACGTTCAGTCCGAGCACCGCCTTGAAATCGGCCGCCAAGGTGTCGAGCCGGTGCGCCACCAGGCAGATCTGACGCATGCGCGCCGCCATAACAGTCCCTCCCCTTGCTTGCCGGAGAGGCTAGCCCCGTCGCGCTCAATGATGAAGCCCAGGCCGCCCCAGGTTCCGCATGGCAGGCCCTCCCTCGCTCCGGAGGGGCGGGCCTTCGATGACGGCTAGAGCCGTTGCTGCACGCAGTTGGCGAAGGCTCCGGTCACCGCCGCGGTGCCGGTGAGATCGGCCGTCCAGCCGACGACATCGCTGCCCTCAAACTCGATCTTGAGGGAATAGCTGCGGGCGAACTCGACGAGGAAGGTCTCGAGGTTCTTGACGCCGACCGAGAACTCAAGGCCGGCATCGCCGTCGGAAAAACGGAAGCCGGTGGCGGTGGCTTCCCACGGCGACTCGCGATCGAAGCGCATCACAACTTTCTGCTTGGCGCCGTCCTTGATCTTCCAGCGATTCGATCCGAGCTGAACGGTCATCTCATCATCGCCCTTGTAGAGCTTGATCGAGAAGAACAGACCCGTGCCTGACGCCGACATGCCGCAGACCGGCGTGCCGTCGTTCGACCGGCCGGCGAAGGCCTTCCAGTAGCCCGCCGTCGCGATGGTGTTGGTTTGCGCGACCGCGACCGGCACCATCAGCGGTGCGAGCGACGCGGCAAGCAACGTGATGCCAATCTTGCGCATTTTCTTCTTTCCCCCAATGAACGCGCGCGAACGTAAAGAGATTGATACCAAACCGAAAGCTTGAATTCGGACGATGTTGGCAGGCCCTCGCTTCTCAGGAGGGGGAGGAACGGAGGAGCCGCTTACTTCAACGCGTCGAGCGCCTTGAGCACGGCGGGGGCGATGCGGGTGACGAGGATGTCGACGCCTTTGACGTTGGGATGGATGCCGTCGGCCTGGTTCAGCTCGCGCTCCATGGCCACGCCGTCGAGCAGGAACGGGTAGAGGGGAATCTTGTGCTTCTCGGCCAGCCGCGGATAGAGGCCGTCGAAGGCCTTGGTGTATTCCGGTCCGTAATTGCGCGGTGCCGCCATGCCGAACAGCATCACGGCGGCGCCTTCGGCCTTGAGCTTGGCGATGATGGCGTCGAGGTTGCGCTCGGTCTCGGCCGGATCGGTGCCGCGCAGCGCGTCGTTGCCGCCCAGCGCCACCAGCACCAGCCTGGGCTTGTCGCCCATCATCCAGTCGAGCCGCGCCAGGCCGCCGGCGGTGGTGTCGCCGGAGACGCCGTGATTGACGACGGCGATATCGCGGCCGGCCGCCTTCAGCGCCGCCTCGAGCTTCACCGGCAGCGCCTCCTGCGGCTTCAGGCCATAGCCGGCGGTGATGCTGTCGCCCAGCATGGCGATGCGCAGCGTTTGGGCACGGCTCGTGCTAGGAAGTGTCGCGATGCCCAGCAGCAGCACCAGCGCGACACAAGCCGCAACCATCCGGCCGTTGAACCACGCCGTAATAGCGCCATATGGCATCCGCAGGGTTCGCACCGCTTTTCCCTCGTTCCCGCTGACGCCTACCGACGGACCACCCGAATGATCCGCCTGCGCGACGTGCACCTACATCTGGCGAGCGACGCCGGGGTGGTCAATATCCTGCGCGGCGTCGATCTCGACGTCGACGGCGGCGGCAGCACCGCCATCGTCGGCCCCTCGGGCGCCGGCAAGTCCAGCCTGATGATGGTGATCGCCGGCCTGGAACGCGCCACGTCGGGCACCGTCGAGGTCGCCGGCCAGGACATCACGCGGCACGACGACGACCGCTTGGCGCGCTTCCGCCGCGACCATCTGGGCATCGTTTTCCAGGGCTTCCACCTGGTGCCCACCATGACGGCGACGGAAAATGTCGCCCTGCCCCTGGAATTCGCCGGCATCGCCAACGCCTTCGGCCGCGCCGAAGCGGCGCTCGGCCAGGTCGGGCTGGGCCATCGCCTCCAGCATTACCCGGCGCAGCTCTCCGGCGGCGAGCAGCAGCGTGTCGCCGTTGCCCGCGCCTTCGCCACCGAGCCCAAGCTGCTGCTGGCCGACGAGCCTACCGGCAACCTCGACGGCACCACCGGCCGGCAGGTCATGGACCTGCTGTTCGAGATCAACCGGCCGGCGTACGCCAGCCTGGTACTGATCAGCCAGGACCCGGCGCTAACCAAGCGCTGCGACCCCCACTTCCCCGTCG
>CAYTFW010000087.1:20308-25914 GCA_964437145.1 uncultured Rhizobiaceae bacterium | reverse complement strand
GCGCACGCGGTGGCGGTGCACGATGTCCTGCAGCCTGGGGCCCATGAAATACGCCCAGGGCGAGGACAGGCTGTAGAAGCAGCTGAGCTCGATCATGCGACGCGGCCGATCTTCTCGCGGCGGATGCGGATGCCGGCCTTCTCGCGATCCCAGGTATCCGCCGTGACGCCGTCGCCGCGCAGCAAGTGCTTCTGCACCTTCTGCGTCGGCGTCTTGGGCAACTCGGGCACGATGCGCACGTAACGCGGCACCATGAAATGCGCCATGCGCGGCACGAGGAAATGGATCAGCTCGGCGGGATCCAACGTCGCGCCGTCGGCCAGCGACACTGCCACCAGCACCTCGTCCTCGGCGTGCTCGCTGGCGACGGCCACGGCGGCGGCTTCCTTCACCGCCGGATGGGCGCAGACCTCGGTCTCGACCTCGAAGGAGGAGATGTTCTCGCCGCGCCTGCGGATCGCGTCCTTCATGCGGTCGACAAAGAAGTAGTTGCCCTCGGAATCGACGCGGAAGGCGTCGCCGGTGTGGAACCAGCCATTGCGCCAGGCGCGAGCCGTGGCCTCGGGGTTCTTGTAGTAGCCGTGGTTCATCGCCCAGGGCCGATCGGTGCGCACGATCAGCTCGCCGGGCTCGCCCGGTGCCACCTCGCAATCGTTCTCGTCGACGATGCGCAGCTCGACGCCGGCGCGTGCCTTGCCGGCGGTGGTGAGCGGGCCGGGATTGCGGCCCGATACGATCGGCGAGGACACCTCGGTCATGTTGAACACGGTGTAGATGTCGCAGCCGAAGCGCCGCGAGAACGCCTCGGAATCCTCGCACAGCGGCACCATGATCGCCGAGCGCAGGGTGTGCGCGCGATCCTCGGGGCCGGGCGCGCGCTTCACGAGGAACGTCGCCATCACGCCCAGCAATACCGTGCTGGTCGCTCGAGTCCTGGTGACGACGTCCCAGAAGGAAGCGGTGTCGAAGGCATCGACGACGCTGATCGAACCGCCCAGCACCAGCATGCCGTAGGCCGGCGCGGCGCCGCCGACATGGAACATCGGCAGGTTCAGCATGAAGCGGTCGTCGGCGCCGAGAAAGAAGAACGACTCGGTCGCCGCCGTGTAGAGATGCACGTACGAGGTCAGCACGCCTTTGGACGGACCGGTCGTGCCCGAGGTGTAGATGATGGTCTGCGTATCCCACGGCATGATCTCGCGCTCCGGCGGCGCGGGCTCGCCAGCGGGCGAAAGCGCCTCCGGGCCGTGCGTGACCATGTCAGGGATCGCGACGGGCGCGCCGCCGATCACCACTGCCCGCTTGAGCTTCGCGCGATCGATGTCGGCGAGGCGGCCGTAGAGATCGGCGTGCGCGACGATCAGGGCGGCGTCGGAATTGTCCAGGACATGCTCGAGGATGCGGCCGCGATAGGCGAGGTTCACCGGCACGTAGACCGCGCCGATGTAGTTCAGCCCGAACCAGACGCGGATCGCGTCCGGTCCGTTGGGCAACCACGACAGCACGTGCTCGCCCTGTCGCACGCCCAGGCGCTGGAAGCCCAGCGCCGCCGCGCGCGCGGCGTGCAGCGTGTCGCGATAGGTCCAGCGCGTGCCATCGGCGAAAACCGCGAAGACCTTGTCCGGCGTTTCGGCCGCGCGCCGCTCCAGCACCAGCCGCAGAATGCAGGCCTCAGGCGCGGGAATGCGCGGGTCGCGCCAATCGCGGCTCATGCGTGCCTCCTACATCGGCTCGATCAGGCGCTTGCGGGTCGCACGCGGCAAGGGCGCGGGAAACGTCGCCAGCGTGTTGAGCAGGATGTCGCGCGTGTCGGCCGGATCGATCACGTCGTCGTAGAGGAAGCGCGCGGCGACCTCGGTCGCGGTGTTGGACTTCTTGAGCTGCGCGGTGAGCTGGCGGTGCGTCTCGGCGCGCTGCTCGGGATCGGCGATGGCGTTGAGCTCCTGCCGGTAGATGATGTTCACCGCGCCTTCCAGGCCCATGCCGCCATACTCGGCCGTGGGCCAGGCGAGCAGGATCGACGGGTTCAGCGGTTGCGAGCCCATGATGTAGTAGCCCAGCCCGTAAGCCTTGCGCAGCACCACGGTCATCACGGGGATGGTGGCGTTGGCCAGCGCGGTCAGCACGCGCGCGCTGTGGCGCACCAGCCCGGTCTTCTCGACATCCGGCCCGACCATCAGCCCGGGTGTGTCGCACAGCAGCAGCACGGGGATGTCGAAGGCATCGCACAGCTGGATGAAGTGCGCGGTCTTGATCGAGGCCGGGCTGTCGATGGCGCCGGCGAGGAACATCGGCTGGTTGGCGACGACGCCGACGGGATGGCCACCGATGCGGATCAGCGAGGTCACCACGGCGCGGCCGTAGCCCGCCTTGAGCTCCAGGATGCTGCCGATATCGGCGATGCCCTCGATCGCCTTGCGCACGTTGTAGGCGCGGCGAGGATTCTCCGGCACGAGATCGCGCAGCGCGCGCGTATCGGGTGCCGGACCGGCGGCGGCGGGACGGCCGGAGAAATACGCGAGGTACTTCTTGGCCGCCGCGATCGCCTGCGCCTCGTCGTCGACCAGGATGTCGATCACGCCGGACGCGACGTGCACGTCGGCCGGGCCGACTTCTTCCGGTGTTAGCTTGATGCCCAGCGCCGCCTCGACCAGCGGCGGGCCAGCCATGCCCATCGCGGAATCGCGGGTGGCGATCAGCACGTCGCACATGCCCGCGAGGTTGGCGTGCCCGGCGAAGGCGCGACCGGGCAGGATGCCGATGGTCGGCACGAGCCCCGACAGGCGGGCAAAAACGACGAAGGTCGGCGTCGAGCCGCGCGCCTCGACCTTCATGTCGTGCGGCCGAGCACCGCCGCCATCGAGCCAGCAGATCACCGGCAGCCGCAGCCGCTCGGCATGCTCGAACATGCGGCTGCTCTTGACGTGATTGATCGCGCTCTGCGTGCCGGCATAGACGGTGTAGTCGTAGAACAGCAGGTCGACCGGCCTGCCCTCGACCCGCGCCGTGCCCATGACGATGCCGTCGGCCGCGCCGGTCATGCCGGGCACCGCCGGCCGCGCCAGCCCGCCATACTCGACAAAGCTGCCTTCGTCGCTGAGCGCCGCGATCGCCTCGCGCGCCGTCCAGCGATTGCGCTTGCGCTGCTGTGCGACCGCCTTGGGCCGCGCCGCGTCGAGCGTCTCGGCATGGGCGTCGAGAACGGCCCGCAGATCGGGCCTGAGTGGCGGTGCGCTGTCGTTCATGTCGGCGTCAGTCGATCGAGGCGCCGACCTGCTTGACCACCTCCGCCCAGCGGGCGCGGTTCTCCTTCACGGTCTGGCGGAACTGCGCCACAGGCTCCCAATGCGGCGTGTTGCCGAGATCGGTGAGGCGCTTGACCAGCGCTGGATCGTCGAGCGCCTTCTTGACCGCCGCGTTGATCTTCTCGGTGATCGCCGGATCGAGGCCCTTGGGTCCGAACAGCGCGAACCAGGTGTAGCTCTCGTAACCGGGCACGCCGGCCTCGTCGATGGTCGGGATCTCAGGGATCGCCGCGACGCGCTGCTTGGTCGTCACGCCCAGCAGCCGCACCTTGCCGGCGCGCCATTGCGTCAGCACGGTCTGTACCTGGTTGAAGATGCAGCAGGTCTGGCCGGTGATCACCGATTGCAGCGCCTCCGGCCCGCCCTTGTAGGGCACGTGCACCATGTCGAGCTTGGCTCGCGCGACGAACTCGGCGAAGGCGAGATGCGTGCCCGTGCCGTTGCCCGTGGAGGCGTAGTTGTACTTGCCCGGCGCCGCCTTCACCTTGGCGATGAATTCCTGCACCGTCTTGGCGTCGATGACCTCGGGGTTGGTGGTCAGCACGTTCGACACGTCGATCAGCGGCGTGATCGGCGTGAAATCGGCCTCGACGTCGAAGGGCAGGCGCTTGTAGAGCGCCGGGTTGACGCCGTGCGTCGCCGAGGTGCCGAACAGGATCGTATAGCCGTCGGGCTTGGCGTTGGCGACCAGCTCCGAGGCGATGTTGCCGCCGGCGCCAGTCTTGTAGTCGAGCACGATCTTGGCGTTCAGCGACTGCTCGAGCGGCTGCTGCAACATGCGCGCCACGACGTCGACGCCGGAGCCGGGTGGGAAGCCCATGTAGATCGTGATCGGCTTGGCGCTCGGCCAGTCCTGCGCGAAGGCGGGCGCGGCAAGGCCGAACGCCGCGAGCGCGGCGAAGATGCGGACAAGTCTTTTCATGGCGCGAAATCCCCAACGGAAAAGCTGTCGCCGCATCGTGGGGCAATCGTCCCGCGCTGCAAAGCGAATCCCGCTTATGCGGCCAGTCGCAAAATCTTGGTTGCCAAGCGCCCGCGGTCTTCAGCGGTGAACGGCGCGATCTTGCGGATGCGCTGGTCGAACAGCACGCCCACGCCGTCGGCCACCGCCGCCAATTCGCCGCTGTCGGCGTCGAACAGGAAGTGGGCGAGGTGCATGGTCTTGTCGGTCGCCGCCAGGATGCCGCTCTTCACCACCGTCAGCGTGCCGGCGCGCAGTGGTCGGCGGATCTCGTTGCGCAGCTCCAGCACCACGGTGCCCTGCTCGCGCTCGCGCATGCTGAGGCGATCGAAGCCCATGGCCTGCCAGAAACCCGGCGCGCCATCGGAGTAGCGGCCGAAATGGAAGCGCGGCAGCAGCGCGCCGTCGGCGTCGCATTCCTCCGGCTGGACCACGCCCTGAACGATCGTCACGAGCCCGGCCGCGGCCGCGCGATCGAGCGTCAGGTCGGGCAAGGACCCACGCGAGCCGGCGGTGCGCGGCTGCGCGTTGGCCGGCAGGGCTGTGCGCCGGGATTGGGCGCGCGCGCGAAAATCCGAGGGCCACGCCGCGGTCTTGCCGCTCGCGTCGACGCAGCGTGTTACTTGGCGCACGGTACCCGCCACCTCGCCGCTGAGCGCGTTGCGGATCTCGTGATAGGCGACCATCGTCAACTCGCCGATCTCGACCGGCCCGGACGCGACCTCCCAGGCGTCGGCGGCGAACATCTCGCGGTGGTAGCGGATGTGATCCTCGACCGTACGCACCTTCAGGCCGGCGGCGGCGAGCGCGCGCGGGCCCAGGCCAAGCATCGCCTCGAGATGGCGCGCGCCGTCCCAGGCGAAAGCCGGGAAGTACTGGACGTTGAGGTGCTCGTTCTCGTCGCACTGCCAGGTGTTGACGCAGCCGCGCGCGGTGGAGATCAGGTCGGTCATGGGCCGCGCCTGTAGCATCGCCTCGACCGCGACGCCATCGCCTTGCTGTCATTCCGAGCGCAGCGAGGAATCTAGCGAGGGCCTGGATTCCTCGCTGCGCTCGGAATGACAGCGTGTAGGATTGGGCCGCCATGCGAACGGGGAGATGACGATGATCTACGAACTGCGCACCTACAACGTGAAGCCGGAGCACGCCGGCGAGGTCGTCGCGGTCTACGAACAGTACGGCTGGCCGCAGCTCAAGAAGTGGCGCAAGAACCTGGTCGGCTATTTCATCAGCGACATCGGCCCGCTGCACCAGATCGTCCATCTCTGGAAATTCGCCGACCACGACGCGCGCGACCATCAATGGACCAGCCTGCGCGCCAATCCCAAGTTCGTCGATTT
>CAYTFW010000087.1:0-20298 GCA_964437145.1 uncultured Rhizobiaceae bacterium | reverse complement strand
ATGCTGGCCTCGCAGGAGAACAAGATCCTGAAAGCCGCGCCGTGGAGCCCGAAGGTTTGAGCGCGGGCGCCCGTCAACCGTAGCGCAGCCAGCGGCCGCGGGCTTCGAGCGCCGCGATGATCGCTTGCGCGACGGGATGCGGGCCGCCCTCGAATTGCACATCCGTCCGAATGGTCTGGCCCGGCACCTCGAAGCGGGCGCGGATGATGTGGGGGCCACCGTCCGCCGAACAATGCAGGGCGATGGTGGTCGCATCGATGCCTGGCCCGCCCAGCGCGGCGGCCGTGGCCGTGTTGAGATGATCGGGAAAGCGCGACGCGGCCTCGCGCAACGATCCGGAGAAAAGCGGACCCGGCGCGGGGCCAAGGCGCGGCGCGTGCTGCTCGACATGCAGGCGGGCATTGGCGCCGGCCGGCGCCAGCGTCGGCCCGGCGATCCAGCCCGTGAACAGCCGCAGTTCATGACCTGTGCGGCCCGCGACCGCCGCCAGGCGATCGCGCAGATCGTCGTCGATCAGCGCCGCCGCGCCCACCGACCACAGATCGCCTTCCGACAGCAGGGCCTCGCCATGCGCCCGCAGAGCCTGCGGACCGGCCGCGTCGATGGTCAGCGGCGCCGCGCGCCATGGGCCCGTCCGACCAATGACCGATCGCAGGACATGGCTATCGGAGCTTTCGAGCCATTCGATCACCGCGGCGCCGATCCGTCCACGGCCGATCAGGTTGACGGGCCTCTTCATCGGACCGGGTCCTGTTTGCCTTCTCCCCGCCTGCGCGGGGAGAAGGAAGACTCTCACTTCAGCGCGGCGATGAAGGCGTTCACTTCCTCGAGCGTGATGTAACGCTTCTCCGCGATCCCGCTCTCGCCAAAGCTCCAGATGACGGCCGGGGCGGAGACGTCGCCGTTCTTGTCGAAAACCAGCGCGCCGGTGGCGCCCTGGAAGGACACGGACTTGCCCCGCTTGAGCAGCGCCAAGGCCTTCTTGAAGCCTTCGACGTCGCCGTTGATCTTCTCGCCGGCTGGGTCGGTCACCATCGGCACCTTGGCGGCGATCTGCGCGCCCGTCGCGTCCTTGCCCGCGGCGTGATAGGCGAGCAGCGCGATCGCCGCGGCGTCGAAGCTGTTGGGCAGGCCCGGCCCGGCCGGCGGCCTGCCGAACTTGGCCGTATAGGCTGCGACGAAGCCTTTGGCGCTGTCGGTGCGCGGCGTCGAGGTGTCGGTGCCGGCGAAGCTCGCCAGATGCTGCATGCCCACGGTGTTCTTGAAATCGTCGGACTTCAGCGAATTGGCGCCGATCATCTTGTTGGTGCCGCCGAGCGACAGCCATTCGCGCACGACAGCGATGCCTTCCTTCGGGTACAGCGCGAGGTAGACGGCGTCGGCCTTGCCCGCGAGCGCCTGGGTGACCTCGGCGCGGTAGCTGGGTTGGCCGTCGGTGATGGCGATGGAGGCGGTCACCTCGATGCCCGAGGCGCGGAACGCCGCCGCCGCCAGCCTGCCGAGATCCTGGCCCCAGTCGTCGTTCTTGTAGAAGACCGTGACCTTCTTGTAGCCGGCGTCCTTCGCCGCCATGGCCGCGACGGAGGCCTGCACACGCGACGTCGCGAAGGTCCGGAACCACAGGCCCTTCAGCGCGCCCTCGGTGGCCATCGCCGTCAGGCGCGTGGTGGAGGAGCAGCAGGAGATCTGCATGGTGCCCGCCGGCACGGAAACCGAGGTCAGGATCGGGATGGTGATGCCCGAGGCGACCGTGCCGATCAGCAGTCGAACCTTGCTGACGTCGACCAGCGCCTTGGCGGCGTCGACGCCGACCTTGGCGTCGTTCTGGTCGTCGCGCAGGATGGTCTCGACCTTGCAGCCATCGACGCCACCGGCCTCGTTGATCATCTCGGCGACCCACAGCGTCGTGGCGGCGATCGGCTTGCCCCAATCGATCGACGTCGGATAGACGACGCCGACATTCACCGAGCATTGCTGGGCGGCGGCGCCGCCGGTTTGCGCCAGGACGGCCAAGGCCGCGGCGGCGACAATTTTCGAAATCCCCCGTCTCATATCAGGCTCTCCCTTGGCCAATTCGCTCCGGCAGAATGCCCTGCGGGCGCCACAAAAGCATCCCGACGATCACCGAGCCGATCAGAATGTATTGAATCGGGCCCGTGTAAAGCTGCATCGCCTGCGGCGCGAAGGACGCGAGCGCGAAGCCGCTGGCCGTCCACGCCGCCCAGATCAGGAAAGCGCCCAGCACGGCGCCGCGATTGTTGCCCGCGCCGCCGACGATCAGCATGGCCCAGACCTGGAAGGTGAGGATCGGTGCCAGGTCCTGCGGGCCGATGAAGGCGTAGAAGGCCACGTAGAGGCCGCCCGCCGCGCCCATGATCATCGAGCCGATGACGAAGGACTGAAGGCGCAGGCGAACTGGGTTCTTGCCCAGCGAGCGGGCCGCTTCCTCGTCCTCGCGAATGGCGCGCAGCGCGCGGCCGTAGGGCGAGCGGACAAGTCTTTCCAGTCCGACATAGACGGCCACCAGAACCGCCAGCACCAAGGCCAGGAAGAACAGGCCATAGAGGAAATTGTCGGCGATGCTCGCTTCGAGCGGGCGGGGAAAGCCGCGCAGGCCCTTGGCGCCGCCGGTCAGCCATTCGGCGTTGCGCGCGACGCTCTCCAGCGCGACGGCGACGCCAAATGTGGCGATGGCGAGATAGTCGTGTCGCAGCTTCAAGGTCAGCGCGCCGAAGAACCAGGCGAGCAGCCCGGCGAACAGGATGCCGCCGGCGATCGCGAGCGGAAAGGGTAGCAGGAAGCCGCCGAACTGCCCGGGCTCCGGACGGCCGCCCAACAGCATCGTCACGTAGGCGCCGGCGCCGAAGAAGGCCGCCACGCCGCCGTTGAACAGGCCGGTGTAGCCCCATTGCAGGTTCAGCCCGAGCACGACGATGGCCAGGATGGCCGCCATGGTGGCGAAGAAGACCAGGTAGGAGATCACGCCGATCACGCCTGATCCTCGCCGAACAACCCGTGCGGGCGCAGCAGCAGCACGGCGAGGATGATCAGGAACGGCATCGCCGGCACATATCCTGACGGCAGAATGGCGAGCGAGAGGCCGGACGCGATGCCGACCAGGAAGCCGCCCAGCACCGCGCCATAGACGCTGCCGATGCCGCCGACGATGGTGGCGGCGAAAACCGGCAGCAGGAAATTGTGCCCGAGCGCGGGGGAGAGATGGTTGGTCAGCGTATAGAAGACGCCGGCCGCCGCCGAGAACGCGCCGCCGATCAGCCACACCGCGACGGTCATGCTCGACAGCCGCACGCCCGCGACCTGCGCCAGCGCGGGATTCTCCGCCACGGCGCGGAGCGCGAAGCCGAACGCCGTGCGCGTGAGCACGATGTGGAAGGCGACCATCAGCGCCAGGGCCGCGACGAGCACGAAGACCTGATCGGCTTTGACGAGGATCAGCGGGTCGGTGCTGAGCAAGGTCGCGAAGGCGATTTCCTTGGAGAAGAGCTTGGCGTCGTGGCCAAAGGCCAGCGTGATGGCGTTGCGCACGATCAAGGCGACGCCGAAGCTGGCGAACACCATCGAGAGCGCGTCGGCCTTGGCGCGGATACGCTTGAAGACAAGCCAGTCGAGCAGGACGGCGGACGCGCCGGTGATCGCCATGGCCAGCAGCGTGGCCAGCGCCAGCGAGGCTGAGAGCGTCAGCGGCTTGAATGCGCTCGCCAGCACGGGCGCGAGCGCCGCCAGGATCTTGTCGAACACCAGCGCGGCATAGGCGCCGATCGCCAGCAGCTCCGCGTAGGCGAAGTTGGCGAAGCGCAGCATGTGCATGACCATCGTCAGGCCGATCGCGCCGAGCGAGATGACGGCGCCGGTCAGGATGCCGTCCAGCACGTTCTGGATCATGCCGCGCTCATCCGCTTGCCGCCGAGATAGATCTCGCCCACCACGGGATCGGCCAGGATGGCGGCGGCCGGCCCGTCCAACTGGTTGCGTCCCTCCGCCAGGATGTAGCAATGGTCGGCGACGCCCAGCGCCTGTTTCACGTTCTGCTCGACCAGCAGCACCGTCACGTCCTGCCGGGTCAGCGAGCGGGCGAGGTCGAGGACCTCCGCCGCGATCTTGGGCGACAGGCCGGCGGAGGGCTCGTCCATCAGGATGACGCGCGGGCGCGGCGCCAGCGCCATGGCGATCGCCAGCATCTGTCGCTGACCGCCGGACAACGAGCCGGCGCGATCCGCTTGCTTCTGCGCCAGTACGGGGAACAGCGCGAACAGCTCCGACATCCGCGCCTGCTTCTCGGGCACGCGGCGCAGCACGAGGGCGAGGTTCTCGCGGATGCTGAGGTACCGGAAGATGTTGTCGGTCTGCGGCACGTAGGACAGGCCGAGCGCGCCCATCTGGTCCGGGCGAATGCCGGTGATGTCCTGGCCGTCGAGCAGTACGCGCCCGCTCGTCACGGGCACGAGCCCGGCGACCGCCTTGATCAGCGTGGACTTGCCGGCGCCGTTGGGGCCGATGATCACGGTGAGGCTGGCGCGCTCGACGACGAGGTCGACCTGCCGGAGGATCGGCAGATCGCGGACATAGCCCGCTTCCAGCGCCTCGATCTTCAGCGCCGCCGTCACGCGGCGGTCCCGAGATAGGCGTCGAGCAGCAGCGGGTCGGCCTGGGCCTCGGCGACCGTGCCCTGGAAGACGATGCGCCCTTCGGCCAGGGCGATCACCGGATCGCAGTGACGCATGACGAAGTCCATGTCGTGCTCGATGATCACGAAGGTCATGCCGCGCCGGTTCAGTTCTTCGATGCGCTCGACCAGGATGCGCGCGAGCGACGGATTCACGCCGGCGGCCGGCTCGTCGAGCAGGATCACATCAGGATCGCCCATCAGCGCGCGGGCGAGCTCCAGCAGCTTCATCTGACCGCCGGAAATCTTGCCGGCCGGTTGATCTGCCAGCGCGCCGAGCGTGACGAAATCCAGCATGGCCCGCGCCTTGTCGCGGATGCGCGCTTCCTCCGCCGCCACGCGTGCCTGTCGGAACAAGGCGCCGACGACGGTTTCCCCGGTCTGCTTGGGCGGCGCCAGCAGCACATTGTCGAGCACGCTCATGCGCCGGAACGGCCGCGGAATCTGGAAGGTGCGCGCCAGGCCGCGCGCGAACAGCGCATCCGACGACAGGCCGGTGACGTCGGCGCCGTTCAGCGTCACGGTCCCTTGCGTCGGCTTCAGCGCGCCGGCCACCATGTTGAACAAGGTGGTCTTGCCGGCGCCGTTGGGCCCGATCAGGCCGGTGATGCTCTTGCGCCTGATGTCGAGCGAGACGGAATCGACGGCGCGCACCGCACCGAAATCGCGCGTCAATCCGCTGACCGACAGCACCGGACCCGTCACGAGCCCAGCACCTTGTCGTTCGGATTGGCGTTCAGGTTGTATTTCATGATCCGGCCATGCCGTCCGGATCGGTCGCCCTCCAGGCCGTAGACCGGGCCGTGCGGTCCGCCCGCCTGCGCCAGGATGTCAGTGATGGCGGCTTTATCGGCGTCATCGAGCGTCAGCTGGAAGACCTCGAGCGTCTGCGGCAGATGCCGCGCATAGCGCGCGCCGACGATGGCGGCGGCGACTTGCGGCTGATCGAGCGCCCAGCGGGTCGCCACCGACGACGGCGCCACGCCGTGCTTCTCACCGATCGACTTCAGCGTGGCGAGAAGCGACTGGAACAGGTCCCACGAGCCGAACTCGTCGATGATCAGCCGGTATTTCACCAGACTGCGGTTCTCGAAGGCATAGCCGGGATCGGGCCTGCCGAGCCAGTGCTCGGTGAGAAAGCCGCCCGCCAAGGTGCCGTAGCACAGGATCTGGACGTTGCGCCGGGCGCACCACTGCGCGAATTCCCCCGCCGGGCGCCGGTCGAGCAGCGAATACTGGACTTGCGCCGAGGCCACGTCGTAGCCGGCGTCGATGAAGCGATCCATCGCTGGCTCGGCCCAGTTGGTGACGCCCAGCGTGGCGATCTTGCCCTTGCGCTGGCAGTCCTTGAGCACGGTGAGCGCGCCGACCGGATCGCCACGGTTCATGTCCCACCAGAAGAACTGCACCAGCGGCAGGCGCTCGATCTTTAGGCGGCTGAGCGAGCGATCGACGATCGCCTCGATCTCCTCCGGCCTGATGTCGTCGAGTCGGCCCAGATCCGGCACCAGCTTGGTGTGCACCACGACACGGTCGGCCACCGCCGCGCCACGGCGCTGGCGGACATCGGCGATGAAGGCGCCGATCATGTCCTCGACGCCCTTGTAGATGTCGGCGCAGTCGAAGGTGGTGATACCGGCGTCGAGAAACGCCTCCATATCGGCGATCGCCTGCGTGGGGCGCACCTCGCCGTGATCGCCCGCGAGCTGCCAGCCGCCCTTGATGACGCGCGAGATGCGATGGCCGGGCCGCAGGTCCGTGGTTTCGACGGTCATGTCTTGTCTTCGCGCCAATAGGGCGTGCCGCGCTTTTCGGGAAGGCCGGTGGTCGCGGCGTGGCTGAACCAGCGCCGCCCCTCGCGCACGATCCGGAAGCGCCCGCCGCAATGCGGATCGGCGCAGGCGATCTCGGCGTCGGTCGACATCCAGTCCTGCGGATCGGTGTCGCGCTGGCGCGCCGGCAGCAGCGGCAGGAGCGCCGCGAGCGCGTACATCGACACCTTTGTCTGCGTACCCTCGAACACCAGGCTCTCGCCGATCACCCGGAAATACTCGCCCTCGACATGCCGGCAGACCGGCGTACGCCCGTCGAGCACCGTCTCGACCCGCAGATCGTAGAGCCAAAATCCCCGCTCGCCGTCGCGTTCCATGCCCCCAACTTTCCGATCTTGATGACTTCCACCGTGGCCGGCGCCAGTATGACGCATACCTGAACCCGATCATCAGCGCATGTCCCCAATTTCCGAACGTTCCCGCCTGACCGACAACCTGGAAATTTCGCGCATCCTGACCGGCCTGTACCCGTGTGACTGGCCATGCGGCAATTCGGTTCGACGCAGGCGGAGGAGATCAAGTGCCAGACCTGGATCGCCGCACCCCCGGCGCTGATCGAAGGAGCCCCGCCTTGAATCCCGTGCCATGACCCCGGCCGATCCAGCGCGCATTCACCTTCTCCCCGCGAAAGCGTCGCCCTATGTGCTCGTCCTCCGTCGAAAGCCATCGAAGCGCTTCCACGTGATCCGTTGGAATACGCGATCCGACGCGCTTGAGCATGGCTCGTGGTTCCACGGAAAGCTGTATCCGAAGCGCTGCGACATCTCCTTCGATGGTCAATGGATGATCTATCTCGCGACGGGCGCGTCGGGGGACACGTGGAACGGCATTTGCCGGTTGCCGTTTCTGCGGACAGTGGTTGAGGCGCCCAACATGGGCACCTGGAACGGCGGCGGTTACTGGCGCGATCGGCGGACTCTGCTCCTCAACGGTTGGCAGCCCGCGACGGGATCGGTTCCATTCGAACTCGCCAGACTGGAGACGCAGTTCGGCCGCGAAGATCCGGGGGTCTTGTATCCGAGATGGCAACGTGACGGCTGGCAACGTCGCGGCGACAACTACGGAACGAATCGCCGGATCAAGGACGCGTCCAAGTTCACGGTGGTGTGCGATGGCGACGACGGCTGGCACAACAAGCCGTCGCGCAGGCATCCATCGTTGATCGTGCGCTTCGTTGGCTATTTGGACCACGGCTACACATTTCGGTTCGCGCTCGAAGGCTTTGGCGACCTGCTCGACGAGCAGGTGGATTCAGCGTGCTGGGATCAGCTCGGCAACCTTGTGTATTCACGCCAAGGGGTTCTGTACAAATACTCGTTGGATGACCTCAAGAACGGTTCTCCGGGAACTGTCCACGATCTGGAACCGTTGGCGCAGAACGAGGCACAGCAACGTGATGAACGCGATCCGAACTAGGTTTCGCGGCGGCCACTAGTCATTCTTCCGCTTCCACCTTTCCGCCGGATGACGCCATGTCCCCCCTGTCCGAACGTTCCCGCCTGACCGAGACGCTGGAAATTTCCCGGATCCTGACCGGCTTGTGGCAGGTGGCGGATATCGAGAAGGGCGGCAAGACGATCGATCCCGACGCCGGCGCGGACCATCTGGCGGCCTATGTCGCGGCGGGTCTCGACACCTTCGACATGGCTGATCACTACGGCAGCGCCGAGCTCATCGCCGGCCGGTTGCTGTCGCGTGGCGGCAAGCGCCGTCCGATCGTTTTCACCAAATGGTGCCCGCCGCCGGGGCCGATGACCGCCGCGATCGTGCGCGCGGGCGTCCAGGAGCGTCTCGACCGATTGGGCGTCGAACGCGTCGACCTGCTGCAATTCCACTGGTGGACCTTCGAGCATCCGGCCTGGCTCGACGCCCTGCACGAGCTGGCGCGGCTGCGCCAGGAGGGCCTGATCGGCGAGCTCGGCGTCACCAATTTCGACGCCGCGCATTTCAACCTGGCGATCGCCGACGGCGTGCCGCTGCGCACCAACCAGGTGAGCTTCTCGCTGATGGATCGGCGGGCCGCCGGCGACCTCGCCGATGTCTGCGAACGCCACGGTGCCTGGCTGTTGGCCTACGGCACGCTCAATGGCGGCTTCCTCTCGGAGCGCTGGCTCGAGCGGGCGCAGCCCGACGGCGTGGCCGACTGGTCGAAGATGAAGTACGGCCGCTTCATCGCCGCCGCCGGCGGCTGGCGGGCGTTCCAGACCGTGCTGCGCGCGGCCGCCGAGATCGCGCGCAAGCATGGCGTGTCGCTCGCCAACGTCGCGACGCGCTGGGTGCTCGAGCAGCGTCGCGTCGCCGGCGTCATCATCGGCGCGCGGCTCGGCGAGGCCATGCACGCCGCCGACAACAAACGGCTGTTCTCCTTCGCGCTGGACGCCGAGGACAACGCGCTGCTCGAGGACGCCTTCGCCTCGACCCAGCCAATTCCCGGCGATTGCGGCGACGAGTACCGCCGGCCGCCGTTCCTGACCGCTTCGGGCGATCTCTCCCACCACCTCTTCGAAACGCCCACGCCCTTCCAGCGACGGCCGGCCGGTCCCGGCGCCGAGCGCGTGCTGACCGGATCGTCCTGGGAGGACATCGCCGGCTATTGCCGCGCGCAGCGCATCGGCGATCGCATCCTGGTGTCGGGCACCACGGCGATCGCCGGTCTGTCGCGCGCGGTGGCGCCAGCCGACGCCGGCGCGCAGACCACCTACATTCTCGACCGCATCGTGGCGTCCGTCGTGTCGCTGGGCGGGCGCGTCGAGGATATCGCGCGCACGCGCATCTACATCACCGACGAGGCCGATGTGCTGGCGATCTCGCGCGCGCATGGCCGCGTGCTCGGCGACATCAAGCCGGCCAACACGCTGGTGCGCGTCGCCGGCCTCATCGGCGATCACCGCGTCGAGATCGAGGCCGAGGCGATCGTTCGGTCGGCCACGAGCCGCCGATGAGGCGTCGCACATCGTCATGCCGAGCGCAGCGAGGAATCTCTAAGTAACGCAGTCTCTGTGTCGAGGAGATCCTTCGCTGCGCTCAGGATGACGGGATGTTGCGTTACGACCTGGCTTTCTGAATCACCTCCCACACCCTTTGCGGCGTGGCGGGCATGTCGATATGGGTGACGCCCAGCGGCAGGAGCGCGTCGACCACGGCGTTCATCACCGACGGCAGCGAGCCGGCGCAGCCGGCCTCGCCGCAGCCTTTGGCGCCGAGCACGTTGGTCGTCGCCGGCACCGGGTGGAACGCGCCCTCAAAGAACGGCGCGTCCGACGCGCGCGGCAGCGCGTAGTCGGTGTAGGAGCCGGTGAGGAACTGGCCGTCCTCGCTGTAGACCGTGCGCTCGAGCAGCGCCTGGCCGATGCCCTGCACGATGCCGCCATGCGCCTGTCCCGCCACCAGCATCGGGTTGATGACGGTGCCGAAGTCGTTGACCATCGAATACTTCACCACCTCGACCACGCCGGTCTCGGGATCGACCTCGACCTCGCAGACATGGCAGCCATTGGGATAGGCCGACGGCGCCGCCTCGTGCACGTGCTTGACGTCGAGCGACGTCGGCGTGCCTTCCGGCAGCTTAAGCCCGCCGCGCAATTTCTCGGCCAGCTCCATGATGCCGATGCCGCGATCGGTGCCGACGATCCCGAAGCGGCCGCGCTGGAACTCGATATCCGCGACGGCGGCTTCGAGCACCACCGAGGCGATCTTCTTGCCGTTGTCGACGACCTTCTCACTGGCTTCGACGATCGCCGCACCACTGGCCATGATCGATTTCGAGCCGCCGGTGCCGCCGCCCGCGATCAGCTCGTCGCTGTCGCCCTGCAGCAGGCGGATCCTCTCGAACGGGACGCCGAGACGATCGCTCAAGACCTGCGCGAACGGCGTAGCGTGGCCCTGGCCGTAGTCGAGCGTGCCGGTGATGATGGTGACGTCGCCATTGGCCTCGAAGCGGATGCCGCCCATCTCCTTGGTCGGCGGCGCGGTGACCTCGAGGAAGTCGCCGATGCCGATGCCGCGCAGTCTGCCCTTCTTCGCGCTCTGGGCCTTGCGCGCGGCGAAGCCGTCCCAGTCGGCGAATTTCAGTGCCTTGTCCATCAAGGTCGAGAACTCGCCGCTGTCGTAGACCGTGTTCGACGCCGTCTTGTAGGGCATCTCCTCGGGGCGGATGTGGTTGCGCCGGCGCATCTCGATCTGATCGATGCCCATCTCGCGCGCAGCCGTGGTGATCAGCCGCTCCATGAAGTAGTTGGCCTCGGGCCGCCCGGCGCCGCGGTAGGCGCCCACCGGCGAGGTGTGGGTGAAAGCGACCTTGGTCTGGACCTCGATCAGCGGCGTGCGATAGACCGCCGCGAGGTTGCGCGTCACGCCCATCGAGCCCATCAGCGGCCCGACATTGGCGAGATAGCCGCCGACATTGGCGTAACCGGTCAACCGCACGGCGAGGAAGCGGCCGTCCTTGTCGAGCGCCAGCTCGCCCATGAAGTCATGGTCGCGGCCGTGCTGGTCGGAGACGAAGCTGCCGGAGCGCTCGTCGGTCCACTTGACCGGCCGCCCCAGCAGCTTCGAGGCGTGGAACAACCCGGCGTATTCGGGAAAGGGCGAGCCCTTCATGCCGAAGGAACCGCCGACATTGCCGGTCAATATGCGCACCTTGTCGGGCTTCACGTTCAGCAGCTGGGCCATCTGGTGCTTCAGGCCGAAGGCGCCCTGGTTGCCGGCGTGGAAGATGTAGCGATCGGTCGCGGCATCGTAGTGACCGATCGCCGCGCGCGGCTCCATGGCGCTGACGACGATCCGATTGCTGACCAGCGGCAGACGCGTGACATGCGCCGCCTTGGCGAAGGCCTCCGCCACCTTCGCCGCGTCACCGGCGTGGAAATCGAGGCAGATATTGCCGGGCACGTCGTCGAAGACCAGCGGCGCGCCGGGCGCGGCGGCGGCGCGCGCGTCGGTCACCGCCGGCAGCGGATCGATATCGACCGCGACTGCCTCGGCCGCGTCTTTGGCCTGGGCGACGGTCTCGGCGACGACAAAGGCCACAGGATCGCCGACGAAACGCACCTTGTCGGTGGCCAGCGAATAGCGCGTCGGCGTTTTCATCGGCGTGCCGTCGCGATTGGGCACGATGATCATGGTCTTCAGCGCGCCATAGCCGGCCGCGTTGAGATCGGCACCGGTCCACACGCCCAGCACGCCGGGCATGGCCTTCGCCGCGCCGGTATCAATACCCTTGATCACGCCGTGCGCATATTGGCTGCGCACCATCACGCAATAGGCCTGGTTCGGCAGGTTGATGTCGTCGGTGTAGCGGCCCTGGCCGCGCAGCAGGGTCGGGTCCTCCTTGCGCGTCACCGGCTGGCCGACGGCGAATTTCAAGGAGCCAAGCTGGTTCGCGTCCGCGTGCACGTTCATGGGTCGGTCCAATTCGATGGTGTGTGAGGAGATGCACGGATCATACCGCAGGCGACGCGCGCCAGAAGCTGCGGCATGTCAGCATTGCTTCGTCCGATGCAAACCAGACCCTTCCGCAGCGCGGATCGCGTAGCCTCGACCGCGCGCGGGAAATCCACCACCATGCGCGCCGCTTGCAGCGAGACGAGGGAGAGCCGGCCGCATGAGCATCAAGGGCAAGGCCTATATCGGCGGGATTTACGAGCATCCCACGCGACTGGCCACCGACAAGTCGCTGGCGATGATCCACGCCGAGGTCGCCAAGGGCTGTCTCGAGGACGCCGGCCTGAGCAAGGACGACGTCGACGCCTATTTCTGCGCCGGCGACGCGCCCGGCCTCGGGCCGATGTCGATGGCCGACTACATGGGCCTGACCAAGCTCAAGCATTTCGATTCGACCGATGTCGGCGGCTCGTCCTACGTCGTGCATGTCGGCCACGCCGCCGAGGCGATCGCGCTGGGCAAGTGCAAGGTGGCGCTGATCACGCTCGCCGGCCGCCCGCGCGCCGAGGGCATGGCCACCGGCACGGTGCCTCGCAGCCGCGGCGGCTCGCCGACGCCGGACGAGCCCTTCGAGTTCCCGTATGGCCCGACCGTGGTGAACATGTACGGCATGGCCGCGATGCGGCACATGTACCAGTACGGCACGACCAGCGAGCAGCTCGCCTGGATCAAGGTCGCCGCCTCGCACCATGCGCAATACAACGAGCACGCGCTGCTGCGCGACGTGGTGACGGTGCAGGACGTGGTCAACTCGCCGATCATCTCCGACCCGCTGCATCGCCTGGATTGCTGCGTGATCACCGATGGTGGCGGCGCGATCCTGGTCGTGGCGCCGGAGATCGCCAAGAGCCTGAAGCGGCCCAAGGTAAAGATCATCGGCGCCGCCGAGACGACCAAGAACCAGATGGGCGGCGCGGTCGACCTCACCTATACCGGCGCGCGTTACACCGGCCCGGCATCCTTCGCCGAGGCCGGCGTGAAGCCCTCGGACATCAAGTACGCCTCGATCTACGACAGCTTCACCATCACCGTGCTGATGCAGCTCGAGGATCTCGGCTTCTGCGAGAAGGGCAAGGGCGGCGCCTTCGTGTCCGACGGCAATCTGATCTCGGGCACCGGCAAGCTGCCGTTCAACACCGACGGCGGCGGCCTGTGCAGCAACCATCCCGGCAATCGCGGCGGCCTGACCAAGGTGCTCGAAGCGGTGCGCCAGGTGCGCGGCGAGGCGCACCCCAAGGTGCAGGTCAAGAACTGCGATCTCGCGCTCGCGCACGGCACCGGCGGCTCGTTGGGCAGCCGGCACGGCAGCGGTACCGTCATTCTGGAGAGGGAGTAAGCGATCATGGCCGAGAAGGAACGCAAGCTCCCGGCGGCGGTGACCAGCCCGGAGACCGAGGAATATTGGGCGGCGGCCAAGGAAGGCAAGCTGCTGGTCAAGAAGTGCAAGGCCTGCGGCAAGACGCACCACTATCCGCGCAGCCTCTGCCCGTACTGCTTCAGCGATAAGACGGAGTGGACGACGGCGTCGGGCAAGGGCGTGCTCTATTCCTACAGCGTCATGCGCCGCGCGCCGGTGCCCTACGCGTTGGCCTATGTCACCTTGGCCGAAGGCACGACCATGATGACCAACATGGTCGATTGCGACTTCGACAAGCTCAAGATCGGCCAGGCGGTGAAGGTGGTGTTCAAGCCCACCGAAGGCGGCGGCGCGCTGCCCTGCTTCACGCCGGCTTAGACCAAACTGTCATCCCGAGCGCAGCGAGGGATCCAGGGAACACCCTAGATCCCTCGCTGCGCTCGGGATGACAGGTGTGTTTTTCCCCCGCCAGCGGGGGAAGGTATTGTGTGAACTTCGATCCCCGGGAGCATCCGCGTCATGGCGCATAAGGGTTTGATCTTCGGCATCTTCCTGGCGCCGTTCCATCGCGTCGGCGACAACCCGACGCTCGCCATCGCGCGCGACATGGAGCTGATCCAGTGGCTCGATCACCTGGGCTACGACGAGGCGTGGATCGGCGAGCATCATTCCGCCGGCTGGGAGCTGATCGCCTCGCCTGAATTGATCATCGCCGCCGCCGCCGAGCGCACGCGCAACATCCGCCTGGGCTCCGGCGTCACCAGCCTGCCCTATCACCACCCGCTGATGGTGGCGAACCGCTTCGTGCAGCTCGACCACATGACGCGCGGCCGCGCCATGCTGGGCGTCGGTCCCGGCGCGCTGGTGTCGGACGCCTACATGCTGGGCATCGCCCCCGACACGCAGCGCCGCCGCATGGACGAGTCGCTCGACGCGATCACCCGGTTGCTCGCCTGCGAGGAGCCGGTGACGATGAAGACCGACTGGTTCGAGATGAACCAGGCGCGCCTGCATCTGGCGCCCTACACCTATCCGCGCTTCCCGATCGCCGTCGCCAGCACCTTGACGCCGGCCGGCATGCAGGCCGCCGGCAAGTACGGGCTGGGTGTGCTGTCGCTGGGCGCGGGCCTGCCCGGCGGCGCCGATGCGCTGGCCAACCAGTGGAAGATCGCCGAGGACGAGGCGGCCAAGGCCAAGCGCAAGATGGACCGCAAGGACTGGCGCCTGGTGGTCAACATGCACACCGCCGAGGACGACGAGCTGGCGATCGAGCAGGTCAAGATCGGCGAGCGGCTGGAGACCGTGACCTACTTCGAGGACACGCTGGGCCGTCCGCCGGGCCGCGCCGACGATCCGCTGCGCGAAGGCGTGAAGATGGGCACCACCCTGGTCGGCTCGCCCGACACCGTGAGCCGCGGCATCGAGCGGCTGATCGAAAGCAGCCAGGGCGGCATCGGCGGCGTGATGTTCCGCGCCCATGAATGGGCCGATCGCGACAAGACGATGAAGAGCTTCGAGCTCTTCGCGCGCTGGGTGATGCCGCGCTTCCAGGGCTCGCTCGACACCGTCGTCGCCTCGCGCGAATGGACCAAGGCCAACCGCCGCACGATCTTCAGCCCCAACGTGGCGGCGATCGCCAAGGCCTACACCGACGCCGGCAAGCCGGTGCCGGAGGAGTACAAGGCCCGTCTCGCCGGCGCCCGCGACGCCGGCTAAGCGGAATCCGACCAGCTTGGATTCTCTGTCATTCCGAGCGCAGCGAGGAATCTTTCGGCAACGGAAAGATTCCTCGCTGCGCTCGGAATGACAGATCGATTCGGTTAAGATCGCCGCATCCGGACACCGCCGCTTTGTCCGAGCGCCGCGTCGGTAGCGCTCGGGAATGCCATGTGGCGCGACCGGGCCGAATGTCCGGGTGGCGCCAACCGATAGGTGAGGCGGCCTTGCAAGCGCCCCCATCGAAGATGATCATTGTCATCGGTGTGGGGCTCGATACTGGGACACGCCGGGGGAGTGCGACATGCTGCTCGGTGCTTCAATGCCTATCGGCGACATTGGCACGGGTGGCGGTGTCCTGCGCGACTACGCCCAGACATTGGAAGGGTTGGGATACGACTACCTGATCGCGGCCGACCACGTGCTGGGCAACAACCCCGCCGCCACCGTTCACCACGCCGCCAACATCGGCCCGTCCCTCGAACACGCGCATCGTGCCGGGACGACACAGACTGCCTATCACGACCCGCTGGTCCTGTTCGGCTTTCTCGCGGGATGCACGACAAGAATCGGTTTCGCCTCGGGCGTCATTATTTTGGCGCAGCGGCAAGCGGCGCTGGTCGCGAAACAGGCCGCGTCGCTCGATGAATTGTGCGGCGGCCGGTTTCGCCTGGGCGTGGGCGTCGGCTGGAACGCGATCGAGTTTCAGGCGTTGGGCGTGGATTTCCATACGCGCGGTCGACGATCGGAAGAGCAAGTCCGCTTCATGCAGGCCCTTTGGGCTGAGCCGCACACCACCTTTCATGGCGAATTCCACCATCTCGACAATGGCGGTCTCTCGGTGCGCCCGAAGTCGGGGCGGATTCCCGTCTGGTTCGGCGGCCATGCGCCGGCGACGCTCCGGCGCATTGCCAAGTATGGCGACGGCTACATGCCGATCGACTATGCCCCCGGCGAAAAGGCCTTGGCTTTGTTCGCGAAGGTTCGCGCATTGACGCTGGAAGCCGGCCGCCGGCCGGAGGACGTGGGCATTGAAGTCTGGGTCTCGCCCGGCGTGGGAAATGAGACCGATTGGCGGCGCGACGTCGGTTTCTGGAAAGAAGCCGGCGTTACGCACGTCACCGCGCACACGACCTTCATCAGTGAGCATCATCAGCGCGTGAGCGGGCGAAGCCCCGCGGAGCACCTCGCGGCCCTGACACGCTTCCGCGCCGCTGTGGCTGATCTGTTGTAGCGGGAGCCGGTGCGCAGGCATCGACTCCAACCACGGATTCTCTTTCTAGCCTTCCGCCGTTCCTTCCAGCAGCTTGACCTTGAACTGACGCGATAGCGCGTCGACTAGTTCGCGCACGTGGGCGGCGTCGCGCGTCTCGACCAGCAGTTCGAGTGTCGCGCTCTTGGCGGCGACGCCGCCGAACAGGCGCTGGTGCTGCACCTCGAGGATGTTGCCACCGGCCTCGCCGACGATGCCGGCGACGCGCGCGAGCTGGCCGGGCGCGTCGGTGATCTTCACCCGCAGCCGCACCACACGACCATCGCGCACCAGCCCGCGCATCAGGATCGAGGCCAGCAGGCGCGTGTCGATGTTGCCGCCGCACAGCACCACGCCCACCGTGCGCCCGGCGAAATCCTCGCGATTCGCCAAGATCGCGGCCAGCCCGGCGGCGCCGGCGCCCTCGGCCACGGTCTTCTCGACCTCGAGGAAGAGCACGATGGCGCGCTCGATGTCGGTCTCGTCGACCAGCTTCACCTCGGCGACCAGCGCGCGGCAGACCGCCAGCGGCAGGACGCCGGTGTCGCGCACGGCGATGCCCTCGGCGATAGTCTCGCCGCCGACCCGCACCGGCTCGCCGTGCAGGATCTGATACAGCGCGGGATAGCCCGTGGTCTCGACGCCGACGACGCGGATGTCGGGCTTCAGCGCCTTGGCCGCGATGGCGATGCCGGAGATCAACCCGCCGCCGCCCACTGGCACCACCAAGGTGTCGAGATGCGGCGCGTCGCGCAGCATCTCCAGCCCGACCGTGCCCTGGCCGGCGATGATCGCGGGATCGTCGTAGGGATGCACGAAGGTCAGGCCCTCGGCCTCGGCGATGCGCCGCGCCTCGGCGCCGGCTTCCGACAGCGAGTCGCCGTGCAGCACCACGCGCGCGCCGTGGTCGCGCGTGTGCTTGACCTTCACGAACGGCGCGAAGGCCGGCATGACGATGGTGGCGGGAATGTCGAGCCGGCCGGCGTGATAGGCGACGCCCTGCGCGTGGTTGCCGGCCGACATGGCGATCACGCCGCGGCCTCGCTGCTCGCGCGACAGCGTCGAAAGCTTGGTCAGCGCGCCGCGCTCCTTGAACGAGGCGGTGAACTGCAGGTTCTCGAACTTCACCCAGATATCGCAGCCGCAGACGCGCGAAAGCGTGCGCGAATGCAGCATCGGTGTGCGCGCGATCTGGCCTTGCAGCAGACGGGCGGCGGCCTCGATGTCGGCGAGGGTGACGGGCAGGGTAGTGGGGGCGTTCATCGCGCTCTTGTAGCACGGCTTCGCGTCTCCTCGCGGAAACGCGAGAACGGTGCCGTGCGTCATGCGGGCCGCCGCGCCGCGTTCGCCGTCCAGACTCCAGACGCTATCGCCACGCGGCCGCCAACCGTCGGCCCGCTCCTCCGGCTCGTGCCGAGAAAGGCCGCGCGGTCCGCTCGTGTATCGCACGCGTTTGCCCGTATTCGATTCGGCTATCGCGACAAATTCTTTTCGATTTACTGCCTTGGCGAAGAAACAAAAGGTGGCGCCTCCGCTGCAAACTTGGGGGGCGCTTCATGTGGCCTGGGAATGACAATTGGATGACCGCCAAGGAATGCGCCGATTGGTGGCGTGATCTGGTCCAATCGACTGTCGACAGCGGCTATTCAACCATGGAGCGCAACGGTGTCGGTGCCGACACCTTTGTGGGGTTCAGCATCACCTGGGGCGTGAACAGCCTCTCGTCGGCCGTCGACATGTTCTTGTTCGACCCGCTGCGCCTGGGCGACGGCACCGGCAACGCGGTCGGCAACACGACGCCGGGGCTGGGCAACACGGCCATGCGCGGCCTGGGCGTGCTGGCGGATATCGGCCGGGCGGCGTGCTTTCTGCCGCTGGGCAAGCTGACGCGTGTCGGACGCGCCGCGGTGGCGGAGGAGCAAGCGGCATCACAGGTGGCGCGTGCGCCGACGCGCATCACGTCGAGCGCGCCGAAGGGGACTCGCGTCAGCATGCCGGATGGCGGGCCGCCGCCGAACCTCGAGCCCACGCCCGAGGGGTTGTCGACCTGCTCGAACGTTCTGCGAGCGATCTTCAAGGTGGCGCCCGACGCCGCGCCAGAGCATGGCATCTGCAGCTGGGTGGCGCTGACACAGGCGCTGCGCTCGACCGGCCGGTGGTACATGCGGATCGAGGACATCACGCGACTGATGGGAATCAAGGCGCTGCCCTTCACGCAGAAATCGGCCAAGGGTCTGGAGAAGTTGTATGTCGCATCGGTGCGTGACTATTCGCTGATCCTGGGACGCCTTGGCGTACCCGCGACCGAACTCAATCTCGCCGTTATCCGGCCATGGTCGAAGATCATGACCGCGACGAAGCAGGCCGCCGGAAAACGGGCCGGACCGGAGCTCATCGAGATGCTGGAGGCCGGCTTCTCGATGCAGCGCGGCAAGGGCGTGATCCTCTTCCCGGTCGAGTGGTCAAGAACGGTCGGCGGCAAGACGGAGTGGTTCGGCCACATGCTGTTCGCGCGTCTCGACGACGCGGGCAAGGTGGTGATCTACGATCGAAGCGGCGCCACGGTGCGGCTGCTGAGCGAGCTTGAGGCGCTGTACCCGGGTATCGGCAACGCCCGCTTCCTCGAGGCGACGATGGATAGTGCGGGCAACATGAAGCCCGGCCTGCTCTTTGTCGAGGATGCGGTGGCGGCCGAAAGCAAGGCCAACCTCGCGCGTGCCGTCAAGCAGGCCGCCAACGATCCCAATGTGGCGGTCCCGGCGGGTGGCCTGTTCGGACCCATCGCCATTCCGGTGAAGCTGCATCTCCACCTGCCCAGCTCCGCGGTCGTCACGAAACACTGATCGCCGCGCAACGCCGATGCGGCCGACGACCGGAATGGCGTCGAAGACGCGGTGGATGGCGAGATCCGTGGGCGCGTGGTGAAAGGCCTGGGTCATGACATCGCTCGGGAGAGCGCTCTTCGGACCAGCGAAGAAGTCGTCGTCAGTCGACACGCCGCGGCGGCCGCTGGAGCGGCGGCGCGTCACGCGCCAGACCGCCGGCTCTCATAGCGCGCGATCCACACCGTGGCGCCACAGATCACCGCGCCGCCGGCCAGGGTCCAGACGGTGGGCACGTGGCTGAACACCAGGAAGCCGGCGAGCGAGGCGTAGAGCAGGTCGACGAAGCGCACCGACTGCACCGCGCCGACATCGGCGATGCGGAAAGCGCGCGTCATGCAGTAGTGCGCCGCCGAGCCGATCAGGCCGCACGAGGTCAGCAACGCCCATTCCACCGGCGTCGGCCAGCGCCAGTCGATCAGCGCGAAGGGCAGGCTCAGCGCCGTCATGAACAGGCCGAGCCAGAAGACGATGGCGTCCGGCCGCTCGACTCGGGTCTGCACCTTGGACATCAGGAAGGAGATCGAGGTGATCGGCGAGCACAGCACCAGGAGCAGCAGGGCCCAGGCCGGGCTGTCGCCGGCGGCGAACAGGCCCGGCGCCAGCACGATCAGCACGCCGGCGAAGGCGACGAGCACGGCGATCCAGCGCGCCGCGTACATGCGCTCGCCGAGGAACAGCGAGGCGCCGAGCATCATGTAGATCGGGCCGGTGAAGCCGATCGCCGAGGTCTCGGCGAGGCCGACGAAGGGCAGCGCGATGAACCACAGCATCGAGCCCGCCGCGTGAAAGACGCTGCGCACCGCCATGAAGCCGAGGCGGCGCGGCCGATAGGCCGCCCAGCCGGCGCGGATCGCGAAGGGCAGCAGGATCAGCGAGCCGGTGAGATAGCGCAGGCAGACGACCTCGGGCGGATGCATGCCGTGCGTCAGCACTTTCTGCTGCGCGTTGAGCGCGGCGAACAGCAGGCCGGCGGCGAGCATCCACAGGATGCCGCGCACCGACGGCGTCAGCCGCGCCCATGCCGCCGGTCCGGCGGAGGATGCGGGAGGGTCGCTCATGCTGATGGGTTGTCTTCCCTTCTCCCCGCGAAGGCGGGGAGAAGGTGCCCGAAGGGCGGATGAGGGGCTTTG
>CAYTFW010000086.1:0-26100 GCA_964437145.1 uncultured Rhizobiaceae bacterium | reverse complement strand
GCTCTGGCGTACGCTCAATCAGTGGCTAGGCGCCGGCCTCGGTCTTGTCATCGGAGGCGCGCTTGGCAACGTGCTCGATCGCGTGCGCCAAGGCGCGGTGACGGATTTCCTCGACTTCCATTGGGGTGTTCATCACTGGCCAGCCTTCAATTTGGCGGACGTTGCGATCGTCGGCGGCGTCATCCTTATCTTGATAGGCGAGAAACGGCGCTGAGGGATCCGCGAATTTTTCTGCTTGAACCTCTAGTCACTAGAGGGTGCAGGGTAACTTGAACGTCGAATCAGGACAATCCATGCCCGCAGAAGCAACCGCTCCATCATCGCTCCCCCGCGCGACCTTCCGATTCCGGGTCGAGGGGATGGATTGCGGCTCCTGCGCCGGAAAGATTGAAGCGGCGGTGCGGCGCCTCGCGGGCGTCGACGAAGTCCGTGTGACGTTTGCCACACAGAACCTCTCGGTCGACGGCGATCCCACGATCGTTGAGACCGCGGCGATCGAGAGGACCGTCAGCGCTCTGGGATACAAGGCGACCAACGCTACCGACCGCGACAGACCCCGCGCATCTGGGAAGCGAGCGTACGCGGCGCATGGCGAAAAAGGCCACGATCACGGCGGGCATGGAGACGACCCGGCAGCCGAAGGTCCGTGGTGGAAAAGCGCCAAGGCGCGCTTCACCATTGCCGCCGGCATTCTCGTCGCGATCGCTTATGGCGCCTCGCTCGTCGTGCCCGCACAGGCGTCGTGGATATTCGTTGCCACGACAGTCATCGCCGCCATCCCCATCGCGCGCCGGGCTTTCACGGCGGCGATGGCCGGGTCACCCTTCAGCATCGAAACCCTGATGGTGATCGCCGCGATTGGGGCGATTGTCATCGGCGCGGCCGAGGAAGCCGCTGTTGTCGTCTTCCTGTTCCTGATCGGTGAGTTGCTCGAGGGCTATGCGGCGAGCCGGGCACGCGCCAGCATTCGCGCATTGGCCAGTATCGTGCCGCGCACCGCGCTGCTCGTCGATGGCGACGCTGTGCGCGAGGTCGAAATGGCGTCGCTCGTTGTCGGTCAGCGCATTCGCGTGCGGCCCGGTGACCGGATCGCGGCCGACGGCAAGATTGTCTCCGGGGCATCGTCGGTCGACGAAGCCCCGATCACCGGTGAATCCGTTCCCAAGGCGAAGACCGAGGGCGACCCGGTGTTCGCCGGCAGCATCAACGGCGAGGGGGTCCTCGTCGTCGCCGTCGAACGTACCGCCGCCGACAGCACGATCGCCCGCATCATCAAGCTCGTCGAGGAGGCGCAGGAGGCCAAGGCGCCGACCGAGCGCTTTATCGACCGGTTCTCCGCCTGGTACACGCCGGTGGTCGTCGTCATGGCCATCCTGGTCGCCATCGTGCCGCCGCTCGCCTTCGGCGGCGTCTGGTCGGACTGGGTATACCGCGCGTTGGCGATGCTGCTGATCGCCTGCCCCTGCGCGCTCGTGATCTCGACGCCCGCGGCGGTCGCCGCTGGTCTTTCGGCAGGTGCCCGCCGTGGCCTGCTGCTGAAGGGTGGCGCCGTTCTCGAAGCCGCCGGTGGCCTGCAGACCATCGCCTTCGACAAGACAGGGACCCTGACCGAAGGAAAGCCCAAGGTTACGGACGTGGTCGGGCTGGGTGATACCGCCGAAAGCGTCCTTCGACTGGCAGCCGCGCTCGAAGCCGGTTCCAGCCATCCGATCGCCTTGGCCGTTCTCAAACGCGCCGCGGCCGACGGGGTCGCGATCCCCGCGGCGGACGAGGCGCGTGCTATCGCCGGCCGAGGGCTTGAAGGTCGGGTCGACGGACGGTGGCTCTCGCTGGGAGCGCCGCGCTTCGTCGCCGGCCGCGCGGACTTGGCGACCGATGTCGCGGCGCGGATCGAAGCGCTGGAGGAGAGCGGCAAGACGGTGGCCGTGCTGGTCGAGGATGGCACGGTCCTGGGATTGCTGGCGGTGCGTGACGAGCCGCGTTCCGATGCCCGGGAAGGGTTGCGGCAGCTAAAGGCGCTCGGTGTCGACAGCCTGATCCTGACCGGCGACAACCGGCGCACGGCGGCGGCCATCGCCAAAGATCTCGGCGTCGAGGCCCAGGCCGAACTCATGCCGGAGGACAAGTTGCGCATCGTCCGCGAGCTGCGCGCGGCAGGTCGCAAGGTCGCCCAGGTCGGCGATGGCATCAACGACGCGCCCGCGCTCGCCGCGGCGGACGTCGGTATCGCGATGGGCAGCGGGACCGACGTCGCGCTTGAGACCGCCGACGCCGCGATCCTCAACAGCCGCGTGCTCGATGTCGCCCGCCTCATCCGGCTATCGCGCGGCACGATGGACGTGATCCGCCAGAACGTCGTCCTCGCGCTTGGCCTCAAGGGGGTGTTCATGGTGACCAGCGTCATGGGCCTGACGAGCCTGTGGCTGGCGATTATGGCCGACACCGGCGCGACCGTGCTGGTGACCTTGAATGCTCTGCGGCTGTTGAGATTCGAAGGCGTTCAGCGTCCAAGTTCCCCGTCGTAAACCTGACCCGGAGGGAGACAACTGTGCTCAAAGCAAGCAAGACATTCGTCGTCATTCTCGCGCTGGTCACGTCAGCGATCGGCCTCGGCGCGGCGTCAGCGTCGGCTTCCCCTCTGCCGGAGCGGGTGCTCGGCAAGGCGGACGCGCCGGTCACGATCATCGAGTACGCCTCGCTCACCTGCGATCATTGCAAGCGCTTCCATGCGCAGATCCTTCCGCGCGTCAAGCAGACCTACATCGACACCGGAAAGGCCAAGCTGATCTACCGCCACTTTCCGCTCGACCGCGTGGCCCTGATGGCGTCCGCGTTGACCGAATGCGTGCCGCGCGATCAGTTCTTCGGCCTCCTCGACGTGCTGTTCCGCAGCGAAGACCAGTGGGCTCATAGCAAGGATCCCAAGACGGAGCTGGCCAAGATCGGTCTCCTGGCCGGCATCAAGCGGTCGGCGTTCGACGCATGCCTGGCCGATGACAAGCTCTCGACCGCGATCGTCGCGGAGCGGCAGGCCGGCGAAGTGGAGCACAAGGTCAACTCCACACCGACATTGGTCATCGGCGATACCGTACTGCGCGGCGTTCGCGACTTCGCGGAGATCGAACAGGCCATCGAGAAGGCCGCGCGGCGGTGAAAGAGGGGCTGGTTGATCATGCTCGAGTTCACGCCGTCCCTGACCTATGGCCTCCTGCTGGTAGCGCAGGCCCTGCATCTGCTGCATCACAGGCTGGCGAAGCGCCATATCAGCTTCGTGGAGGGAGCGGCGGCGGTTGTCCTGTGCGTGCCGCCGACAGTTCCGCTGCCGGCCGCGTTGTTCATGAGTGTGCATCTCGCCCTGGTCGCGGTTCAGATAGCCGGAAGCATCTGGATCGACCGTCTCTCGCCGTCCTGGGGCGAACGCGGGAAGGTGTCATGATGGAAGGCCGCATACGGTGTTTTCGTCGGCGCACTCTGGCGGGCGCGGGGATGGCGCTGATCGCCTTCTCTTGGACGGTCGCCGCTGCTCAAGAATACAGGAGCGGTAACATCGTCATCGCCAATCCGTGGTCGAGGGCGACGCCGCCATCGGCGCAGGTCGGCGGCGGATATCTCTCGATCGTCAACAGCGGCACCGAGGGCGATCGGCTGATCGCCGTGCGCAGCCCGGTGGCGCGCCGCGTCGAGGTCCACGAGATGAAGATGGACGGCACGATCATGCGGATGCGGGCGGTGGAGAACGGTCTCGTCATCCCGGCGAAGACGACGGTGAATCTCGAATCCGGCGGCTACCATCTGATGTTCATCGACCTCGCAGCGGGTTTTGTGAAGGGCGCCCGGATTCCGGCGACCCTCGTCTTCGAGAAGGCCGGCGACATCGACGTGGTCCTCGATGTCTTGCCGCTCGGCGCCAAACCAGCGGAGCGCGGTCGCTGATGTCGTCACGGCTTCTGAACATCCTCGGCGGCCTGACCGTGGTGATCATGGTTTCCCTCGCGCTGCTGGTCATGATCTACGGCGGCTCGCCGAACCCCTCGCAAAGCGCCGACGCGCCGCGCTATGGCGGCCCCTTCACGATGGTCGACGGCTACGGGCGGACGGTCACGGAACGCGATTTCAAGGACCGGCCGCTGGCGATCTTTTTCGGCTTCACGCGTTGCGCCGACGTCTGCCCGACGACGCTGATAGAGATGGCCGATCTCATGGCGGCGCTCGGCGCCGATGCCGACCGCATGACCGTGCTGTTCGTCACTGTCGATCCAGAGCGCGATACCATCGAAATCTTGCGGGACTATGCCGAGGCCTTCGACAAGCGGATCGTCGGCCTGACTGGAACAATGGAGCAGGTCGCGGCCATGGCCAAAGCCTGGGGCGTGTACTTCAAGAAGATGCCCACGACGGACGGCGACTACACCATGGATCACGCGGCGGGGGTGTTCCTGGTGACCCGAAAGGGCAACCTCAAGGGCACCCTCGATCTGCACGACCGGACGCCGGGGGTGAATCTCGCCAAATTGCGTGCGCTCGTCCGGTAAGCCGCGAAGAGACTTCGTCCCGGCGCATGAGACCACTATAGTAGACGCAACAAACAAGGCGTTTCGTCGACGGAGCGCCGGACACATGATCGTTTCGCGTCGATCCGGGGGACGTTTCTAATGTCATCTTGGGTGGTACCGCTGCGGCGCGCCGTGTTGGCGCTCGGTGTCATCGCCGCAATCACGCCCGGCGTAACGCCCCAGGCGCAGACCCCGTACACCGTCATCGTAACTAATTCAGACGAAGGGTCGATGAGCATCGTCGACCGGCAATCGATGACCGAGATTCGACGCATCCCTGTCGGCCGCGAACCGCACCATGCGATCCTGACACCGGACGGCAAGGACCTCATCATCGCTTCGACCGTGACCAACGAGCTTCAGTTTGTTGATCCCGTAACGGGGCAGGAGCGCAGGCGCGTCAGAAACATCATCGATCCCTATCAGATCGGTTTCAGTCCCGACGGTCAATGGTTCGTGACCGCCGCCTATCGGGTGAACCATGTCGACGTCTACGATGCGAAGGATTTGCGCCTGGTCAAGCGCCTGCCGCTTTTCTCGCTGCCGAGCCATCTGACGTTCAGCGCCGACAGCGCTTTCGCCTCATCACCGTCCAAGGGTCGAACTCGGTCGCCGCGCTCGACATGGCTACAAAAGAAATCGTCTGGAGCGTCGATGTCGGAGAATCCCCGGCCGGGATCTATGTGTTTCCCGATCAGAAGCGCCTGCTGGTCGGGCTAACTGGCGAGGACTCCGCCGTGGTTGTCGACGTCACCACGCGTGCCGTCGTCAAGCGCATAAAGACCGGTCGAGGGGCTCACAACATCTTCCGCATGCCAGGAGACGGCATGCGCGTTCTGATCACGAACCGGGTCGAGGGCACGATCTCCATGATCGATCTCGACAAGCTGGAAGTTGTCGACACGTACCGTGTGCCGGGTGGCCCGGACGATCTCGATTTCACACCAGACGGCAAGCAGATTTGGGTCAGCCTGCGCTGGCGCCGGCAGATCGCGGCTATCGATCTGGCGACGCGCAAGATCGTCGCCACCGTCAAGGTCGGCCGCTCACCTCATTGCATTTACATCAACGGGCCACATACCGTGTTGCGCTCGAGTCAGGCTCCCGTTCAGTAAGGGGTGCCCGGTTTGGACGACGTAACCTTAGTTGGAATCTTGTGCGGATTCGTAAAGGTGGGCTGGCAAGTGTTTGACCAGCGGTGGCCGGGATTGTTTGGACAGGAATCAGCGTTGGATAAGTGGAGCCTCTGCCGGTTGGTGTTGCCGAGCAAACCTCGGCGGCAAAAATTCATGCCGCCAGCGCCCGGGGATGGCGGCGGCGAAGTAGGCGTGGTCGGGCGTGCGACGGTCAAGGCTTGAGTGCGGCCGCTTGCGATTGTAGAAGTCGAGATAGCGACCGAGCGAGGCGCGCGCCTGGCCGACGCTGTCGTAGGCCCGCAGATAGGCCTCCTCGTACTTGACCGAACGCCACAGCCGCTCGACGAAGACGTTGTCACGCCAGGCGCCCCTGCTATCCATGCTGATGGCGACGCCGTTGGCGGCCAGCAGGCCGGTGAAGGCCGCGCTGGTGAACTGGCTGCCCTGATCGGTGTTGAAGATGTCCGGCTTGCCGTACCTGGCGATCGCCTCCTCGACCGCTTCGAGGCAGAAGCCCACCGCCATGTCGATCGAGACCCGCCAGGACAGAACCCGGCGGCTGAACCAGTCGAGCACCACGGCCAGGTAGACGAAGCCGCGCGCCATGGGGATATAGGTGATGTCCATCGCCCACACCTGGTCCGGCCGCTCGACCGCCAGGCCGCGCAGAAGATAGGGATAGATCTTGTCGCCCGGCGCGGCCTTCGAGGTGTTCGCACGCCGGTAGATCGCCTCGATCCCCACGCTTCATCAGCGTGGCGACATGCTGGCGCCCAATCTCGACGCCCTCGCCGCGCAACAGGTCGCGCAGCATCCGGCTGCCCGCGAACGGGTGCTCCAGATGCAGCTCGTCGAGCCGGCGCATGATCGCCAGATCGGCCGGCGGCACCGGGCGCGGCTGATAGTACAGCCCGCTGCGGCTCAGCTTCAGGATCTCCGCCTGACGCGTCAGCGACAGCGCGTGCGAGCGGTCGATCATCGCTTTGCGCTCAGCATGCCGGCCTTGCTGAGCTCGCCCTCTAAAAAATCGTTCTCCAGCGTCAGCTCGCCGATCTTGGCGTGCAGCGTCTTGACGTCGACCGCCGGCGCCGGCCGCGCGCCTTCCGCCCCGAACACCCCAGCCGCCCCTTCGAGCAGCCGCGACTTCCACTCCGTGATCTGCTTCGGGTGCACGTCGAACATCTGCGCCAGCTCCGCCAGCGTCTTGTCGCCCTTCACCGCCGCCAACGCCACCTTGGCCTTGAACGCCGCGCTGTGGTTCCGTCTCGCTCGTCTTCTCATCGTCTCTCCTGATCCACGGCACCTTCGCCGCTTTCAGGCAGAAACTCCACTTAGACGCCTGTCCAGATTCTCCAGGCCACCTCTCCTGGCGAGGGCATCGTGACCCTATTGAGCCGGCCGGCCGCGTACGATATCGCCAACAAGTCCCAATGAGCCGACGCCCTCTTAAGCAAGTTTTCTCGCTACCGTCCGGCTGTGCTCTCACAGCGGGGAGTCAGGTCGCTCGCCCCGACATGAGATCGGCCAGCTTTGGAATGAAGGCCGGTACGCTAGCCATATAGCGACGGTACTCATCCCCAAACTGCAGCAGAGTGTTCCGTTCCTCATGTCGTGCGAGATATGCGTACATCGCCGCCAAAACGGGGAACATTCCGAACGTGAGCAGTGTCGGCCACTGCAAGAGGAAGCCGAACATCACGAGCACGAAGCCGAGATACTGCGGGTGACGAACATAGGTGTACGGTCCAGTCGTCGCCAGCTGTCGGCGTCTTTGGGCCTCATAGAGCACGCGCCATCCTGCGGCAATCAGCCAGAAGCCGGCACCGATGAAGACGAAACTAACGACATGGAAGGGCCCGAAGTGGGGATTGGTCTTCCAGCCAAACAACGTCTCGAGCAAGTGGCCGGCATCATGTGAGAACCAGTCTATTCCTGGGTACCTGCTTTGGAGCCATCCCGACAGAAAGTAGATTGTCAGTGGGAAGCCGTACATCTCCGCGAACAGCGCCACGACAAAAGCGCTAAAGGCCCCGAATGAGCGCCAATCGCGACCAGTCCTCGGTTTGAAAAAGCTGAAGGCAAACAAGATGAAGACGACAGAGTTGATCACTGCCAGGCCCCACAGCCCGTAGGCCGATGTGTCGATGCTGGTCATTCGAGGTCTCCTCAGCGATCTTTTGGTTCTAGCCCGCCCTGGTCGCGGTCTTTGGGATCGCCGCCATGTCCACGATGGTGGCCATGCCCACCATGGAAGAAGTGCATCGCGACGCATCCAAGGGGCAATAACCACAGAAACCAATTGCCGACAAAGATATGCGCCCGATGCTCGAAAATCAGGAGGAAGGCGCCCACGACCATGAACCCGACCAAGGCCAGTCCGATGGGTGATCGGTAGAATGGCCGCTCCTCCGCCGAATGATGCTCACTCATGATGTCCTCCTGCGTGACCACGCAAAATCCAGACTCATGCCACGCCCGATTCCCGCCCTCGAATTTGAGCGGCGAGGAAGCACATCGTTTCCATCTTGAAAGCATAACCGCAGGGCCGAACGCGCGAATTGATGTAGATCACACACAACCTCACCCTCGCCTGGCAATGACCGAAGGAGATTTGCAGCTTGTCGACCGGACGCTGGCCCGGCGCGAGGACGCGATTGATCCATCGCAAACTCCACGCCTTTCTTTGGCACTATGATGAACCAGTTGCGCGAGGCCCCAGTATCGGGGCTCGCTCGTTAGTGTCCGAATTCAGCCGCTCGGCCGGAGTTACCAATCATGCGAATGATCGTGCCGCTGCCCGGCAACGAGAATTTCGCCGAGAGCTTGGCAAGAGCGGGCGGGTGGGAGCTTGGCCACCTAGAGATGCGGCGTTTTCCCGACCAAGAGAGTTACGTTCGGCTGCTATCCGAGGTTCGGGGGCGCTCGGTTGATCTGATCTGCTCGCTGGCGCGTCCAGATGCGGGCTTTCTCGGTCTGATGTTTGCGGCGGACGCGGCGCGCGAGCTTGGTGCCACCAAGGTAAACCTGGTAGCGCCCTACTTGGCATACATGCGCCAGGATTCTCGCTTCCAGCCTGGTGAAGCTGTTACCTCACGAACATTTGCGCGGCTCCTGTCGGGCAGTTTCGACAGGATCACCAGTGTGGATCCGCATCTGCACCGTTATCGGACACTTGCTGACCTCTACGCTACACCGACACAAGTGTTGCACGCGGCGCCATTGCTAGCGGATTGGATCAAGGCAGAGGTAGCCAAGCCGTTGATCATTGGCCCTGATTTGGAGAGTGAGCAGTGGGTCTCCGCTGTTGCTGGCAGAGTGGACGCGCCGCATGCCGTCGCCCGCAAAATTCGCCGTGGCGACCGGAAAGTCGAGATTACACTTCCGAATCTATCCGAGTGGCGGGATCACCAGCCAGTCCTTATCGACGACATCTGCTCTTCAGGGCGCACGCTCATCGAAGCCGCCGGCGAACTGCTATTCAGAGGCTTTCCGCGTCCGGTCTGTGTCGTGGTCCATGCCCTGTTTTCTGATGACGCCTACAAGACTCTCGCCGAGACCTCCGCCCGAGTCGTTTCAACCGACGCAGTGAGCCATCCGAGCAACGCCATCACGTTAGTGCCGATGATCGCAGAGTCCCTGGGAAGCAGTGAGTTGTCGCGGGGCCGAGTCTGATGTCAGCGAACCTCCCGCGCAGGTTCCGCCGACGCCCCGTGGACGTCCTTCACCGCGCCTTTTGTTGGCGCCCTCCGAGGTCTTGGCGATGTTCGCCGGGCTGGATTTGGCCACTTCACTCTCCTGGATGCGGTTTCGGCCTCGGTCACCGCGAGCGATCTGAGAACCGGAGTAAGGCTATGCTGACGCTAACGTCGTTGGGCGGTGCCGGCACGGTGACGGGATCCAAGCACCTACTGGAGCTCGATGGCCATCGCATGCTGGTGGACTGCGGCCTGTTCCAAGGTCTTAAGAACCTGCGAGAGTTGAATTGGGCCCGACTCCCCATTGATGCAGGAACCATCGATGCTGTGGTGCTGACTCATGCTCATCTGGACCATTGCGGCTACTTGCCTAAGCTCGTGCGGGAAGGCTTTCATGGGCCGGTTTACTCCACTCATGCCACCATGGAGGTGGCGAAGTTGATCCTGAGGGACAGCGGTCACCTACAGGAGAAGGACGCTGAATATGCGAATCGCAAGGGGTTCTCGAGACACAAGCCGGCACTACCCCTGTACGGTGTTCGTGATGCCGAACGGGCTCTGAAGTTCTTCTCACCGATCCCGATTCACTCATCGACGTCGCTCCCGGGTGGCGCAACGCTGACGCTGCGGCGGGCCGGCCATATTCTCGGTGCCTCGACGGTCGACTTGGAATGGGGCGGGCGGCGCGTGATTTTCTCCGGCGATCTTGGTCGATACAACGATGCGGTGATGGTCGACCCGGAAGCGGTCCAGGATGCAGACTATCTCGTGGTGGAGTCCACGTATGGCGACCGCAAGCATGAGCCAAGCGACCCGGCGGAAATGCTTGGTGCAGTGGTCGAGCGGACCGTGAAACGCGGCGGTACCGTTGTCATTCCCGCTTTCGCCGTCGGTCGCGCCCAATCACTCCTCTACCATTTTGCCAAGCTAAAGCAGGCTGGCCGACTTGCGCTGGTTCCGATCTACCTGGACAGCCCGATGGCCATCAACGCGAGCGACCTTCTATGCGCGCACCGTGAGGACCACCGTCTGACACCGGAAGATTGCCGCGCCGCTTGCGATGTGGCGACTTATGTGCGGGACGTAGAGGCCTCCAAGGCGGTGACGGGCAATTCGATGCCCAAGGTCATCATTTCTGCAAGCGGCATGGCAACGGGCGGGCGGGTACTGCATCACATCAAGGCGTTTGGACCCGATCATAAGAACACGATCCTGTTCACCGGTTTTCAAGCGGCCGGCACACGTGGGCGAGCGATGATAGAGGGGGCCACAGAGGTGAGCATATTTGGCCAGTCAGTGCCGATCCGCGCCGAGATCGCCGACCTCCCAATGCTCTCGGCTCATGCTGACTCCGATGAAATCTTGCGCTGGCTTTCCGGATTTCAGCGCCCGCCGAAGCGGACGTTCATCGTGCACGGCGAGTCCAGCGCTTCGGAGGCGCTGCGGGTGCGTATCGGCAAGGAACTCGCTTGGGATAGTTCAATTCCCCTGCAAAGCGAAAAGTTCGAGCTGTGAATCAAATCGACCACGACGTTCAACCAACAACCCCGCCCCTACGGGTGCGGCGACTTGGGCTGCATACCCAGGACGCGGTGCTGGCGCTGATGCGCACCGACTGCCACGTCTGCCGGGCGGAGGGCTTGGCACCCCGGGCGCAAGTGCTGATCACTGCGGCCACGCGACAGATTCAGGCGACACTGTTCCAGACCGAGGGCGATTTCTTGGCGCCTGGCGAGGTAGGGCTATCGGAAGCTGCGTGGAAGCTCCTGGACGTCGAAGAGGGTGATCGAGCCCGCATCAGCCATCCTCCGGCCCTGGAGTCGCTATCGAGTGTCCGGCGACGGATCTACGGCAATCGCCTCGACGCGAAGTCGTTTGAAGCGATCGTAAATGACGTCGTCAGAGGTCGTTACACGGATGTCCATTTGGCCGCTTTTCTGACGGCGAGTTCGGCGATGCCGCTGGACGAAGACGAGACGCTTCATCTTACCAGAGCAATGGTTGCCGCCGGCGATCGCCTGGACTGGAAAATGCCGATCGTGGTCGACAAGCATTCCATAGGCGGCCTGCCTGGCAACCGCACGACGCCAATCGTGGTGGCAATTGTAACGGCCTTGGGCCTGGTCATGCCCAAGACCTCGTCTCGCGCCATAACGTCGCCTGCCGGTACCGCCGACACCATGGAGACACTGACGCCAGTAGACCTCGATCTGACCACACTGCGCCGTGTGGTAGAAGCCGAAGGTGGTTGCCTCGCATGGGGCGGCGCTGTCCGCCTGAGCCCGGCCGACGACATTTTCATCCGTATCGAGCGTGTATTGGATGTCGACACGGAGGGCCAGCTGATCGCCTCTGTGCTGTCCAAGAAGATCGCCGCCGGTTCGACCCACGTCGTGATCGACATCCCGGTAGGAGCCACGGCCAAGGTTCGTACCGAGGACGCCGGCAAGAGCCTCGGCGAGCGGTTGGTAAAAGTGGCTGGTAAGTTCGGGCTCTCGGCCGTTTGTCTGCAAAGCGAAGGAATTCAACCGGTCGGCCGCGGGGTAGGGCCGGCGCTTGAGGCGCACGATGTCCTTGCCGTTTTGCAGGGCGCTCCAGGCGCACCAGCTGATCTCCGCCATAACGCCTGCACGTTGGCCGGGGCAGCCCTCGAAATCGGCGAGATCGCCAAACCGGGAGAGGGCTATGCAGCGGCCAATGCCGCGCTCGAAGATGGACGGGCTTGGCGGAAGTTCCAGCGGATCTGCATTGCACAGGGCGGACTGCGGGTACCGCCCAAAGCGGCACATGTACGTCCGCTCAGGGCATCTCGCGCCGGACGGGTGGTCCATATGAACAATCGCAAAATCTCACGCCTTGCCAAGCTGGCCGGCGCGCCGGACGCGAAAGCCGCGGGGCTGCGAGTGGAGGTGCGACTGGGTGATGAGGTGTTTGCAGACCAGCCACTCTTGATGGTCCATGCTGAAACACCGGGCGAGCTGGCGTACGCTTTCGACTACGCTGAGAGGAATGTCGACATCATCCAAGTCGAATCATAATCTCACAAGGACGGGCCGAAGGATGCCAGCCACATCGCGTGCAGCACGAAATGAAGGTTTGACCTGTCCGGCGGGCGCGGCACTTTGCCTTCAGGCGTTTCGCGCTGTCCGACTGTGTCTCGCCGTCGCGTTCGTGTTGCTGTTCGCAGTTGACGGCCAGGCACAGACGCCCGATGGCCATACAGAGCATCATCCCAGCGCGCCAGCACCGACCACACCGCCGACTGCTCCCCAAGACCACGCCCCCAAACCGCCACCTGCTCCTGCCGCCCCCCAACCCGGCATGATGATGCTCGGCATGGATGGCATGATGGGTCATCGACCGCCAAAGCCGTTCTATCCGTCGCTGATGGATTTCCCGACTTTGTCGGCTGAGGAGCGCAAGAGCTTTGAGGCAAAGGCGCAGGCGCGCTTCAGCGCGGGGCTGGCGGAGGTCGCGGCCGCCGAGGACGAACTGCGGCACGCCCATGCGGCGAAGGACGCCGCAGCCGCCGAGCGCGCCGCACGTCGATTGAGGGATGGCCTCAACGATGTCAGCAGCGGCGCGGCAGCGCTGCGCGCACTGGCAGAAGGTAAGCCCGGTCCGCAGATTGCGCGCGACTGGTTCAGGCAGCAGATGAATCTGCCGCCGGACTCCGTCCATCCTCCATCGTCGGGCCCACTTGGACTCGACTGGGTTCATCTTGCGGCCATGGCGGCGCTGGCCACTGTTTCACTTCTGCTGATGGTTGCGTATGGGGTCCGGGCGCGGCGCGCTGCCGCCCTGGCAGATCGGCTGATACGAGCTTCCGCGACCGCCGGCGCGACACTGGCCACGGCGAAGGCCGACAGTGGTGTCCCCACCCCCGCGGCCGCTCCGATGGCTGTGCCCGCGGTTCCGACAAGCCGCCCGCAAGCGGCGACTCTGTGGAAGGGCCGGCTGCGCGTCGCCGCCATTTTTACCGAGACACCCAACGTCCGTACCTACAGGTTCCGAGAGATCAGCGGCGGCCCGATTCCGTTCGGATTCTTGCCCGGACAATTCATAACGCTGTCGGCAGATATCGGCGGCAAGCTGGTCAGGCGTTCCTACACCATCGCGTCGTCCGCCGCGCAGACATCATATGTCGAGACTACGATCAAGCGCGAGGACGCCGGCGTCTTCTCCGAGCACATGCACAGCAGCGTTTCCGAGGGCGACGTTCTGGATGTGATGGCGCCCTCCGGCGCCTTCACGTTCACCGGCGCGGAGTCGGACAGCGTCGTACTGATCGGCGGTGGCGTTGGGATCACACCGCTGATGGCCGCTGTCCGCTACCTCTGCGACATCGCCTGGCTAGGGGAGATCTTTCTGGTCTATGGCGCGCGCACCACCGAGGATTTCATTTTCCGGGATGAGCTCGAACATTTACAGCGCCGGCATGCCAAGCTGCATGTCGTGGCGAGCATGGTACGCGCCGCCGGGACATCCTGGATGGGCCCGGAGGGACCGATCACGAAGGCGCTGCTCGCCGACACTGTCCCCGGTATCGCCAGTCGCCGGGTCCACCTGTGTGGTCCGCCGGGGATGATGGCAGCTATCCGGACGATTCTCGCTGATCTCGGCGTGCCCGCCGCTTCGATCAAGACCGAGGCATTCGGACCAGCGCGTGGGGCGGTACCGCCTCCGGGGCAGACGCTGGTCGTCGAGCCGGCAGAAAAAGCGCTCGCCGATCAGCCCGTCAGGCCGGCGGAACCGATCGCTGCGATAGGACCGGCCACGGCGACGATCCGCTTCGCAAGCTCCAACAAGACGGCGCCGCTTCCCCCCGACCAGACAGTGCTGGAAGCCGCCGAATCGATTGGCGTGCCGATTGACTACGCCTGTCGTGTCGGCACCTGCGGAACATGCAAGACGCGACTGCTTGAAGGAAGCGTGACCATGGAAATCGACGAGGCGTTAACGCCCGAGGAGAAGAGCGGCAACATCATCCTCGCCTGCCAAGCGAAATCGATCGGCAATCTCGTCGTGCAGGCCTGACGTGAGCGACGCTGAGCGACTGACCGTGGGCGTGGTCTTCACGGCAATTCTCTTCCTGGCGCCCGCGTTTCTATTCCATACCGCGCCGGAATTTCCTGGCAGCCTGACCGGGGGAATCCTCGGTATCGCCGCCGCGGTCCTCATGGTGCTGCTGCTCGTCTATCCGTTGGTGAAACATGTCACCTGGATTCGCAGCGGCATTGGACGAGTAGTGCCTTCGCGTGCGCTGCTGTCCTTCCACGTCTATGCCGGCGTCGCCGGTGGCTTCCTGGCCATCGTGCATACCGGCCACCGGTACGAAAGCCCTCTGGGCATCGCACTTATCGTCTCTGTGCTCATTGTCGTCGTGACCGGATTCATCGGCCGCTACTACATGCCGAAGGTGACGGTGGAAATGCAGGACCACCAGAGGAAGCTAGCGACCCTGCGTACTGTCTATGACCGTACCGCTGCCGCTGCACTGGCGACACCGACGTCGTCCACGGTTGATCGCACCGACGTTCAGGTCTTGCCGTTGGTCCATGCAATGGCGGACCTCGAATATGCCATCGGCTCGCGGCGCGCCATCAAGGTGGCATTTGGTCGGTGGATCGTGGCCCATGTCGTCGCCTCGATCGCGATGTATGTGCTGCTGGGCCTGCACATCATGGCCGAGATCTACTACGGGCTGCGGTGGCTGCAATGAGGCCCGCGGCGCTTCTCTATCTCGTTCTATCGATCGCGGGCGCCTTCGCCGCGACGTTCACGCTGGTTCCACTTTACCGGGACGGCTCCCAGGCGGTGCCGGGCTGGACGACGTTCGTTGAGCCGGGGCCCCTATCCGGCAGCCACTCGTTTCTGTCGACAAAGTGCGAAAGTTGTCACACGCCGATGAAGGGAATCGAGGTGAAGTCGTGCGTCGGTTGCCACGCGCCGGCCGCCGCCGACCTGGCAAGGCAGGCGACCGCCTTCCATGCCAGCGTCCAGGAATGTCGTGGATGCCACGTCGAACACGCCGGCGGGGGTGGCGGTCGCATCATCCGGATGGACCATTCGGTGCTTCTGCGCGTGGGTCCACGCGCCGAACACCATTCGACTGACTGGACGGACCGAGTCGCGAATGATGTCGCTGGCTATCTTGGCCTGAAACGCGCCGACGCATCGCCGCTGCGCGCGCTGGACTGCATGGGCTGCCATCAGAACCAGGACCGCCACCGGGAGCTATTTGGCAAGGATTGCGTCACTTGCCACACCACGGACACGTGGCGCATTGCCTCGTTCCTGCATCCGTCGCCAAACTCGAAAGATTGCGCCCAGTGCCATCAGGCGCCGCCCAGCCACTACATGGGTCACTTCCACATGATCTCGAAACCCGTTGCCGGCAAGCATGATGCCAAAGTCGAGCAGTGCTATCTGTGCCACGTCCCTAGTTCATTCAACGAGATCAAAGGGGTTGGCTGGTATAAGCACCACTAGGCAAAGTTGGATGAATTTGAGCAGCCCACCGATTTCTTGGGCGCCTCCTGATGCCAATTAAACCCCTCGCCACTTGATATGTGTCAACGAGATTGGGCGGAGAAGGGTGGAGGATAGCGGGCGTCAACTTAACGCCGCGTCCTCAGCGGGATGGAGCACTTCATGACAGCGCAACGATCACTCGCCGCGACCTCGGTTGTCGCGATCCTGGCCGGTCTTTTCGCAACGACTACCGCCGCACAGTCGCCCCATGGAGACACGAAGCCGCCCTCAATTCGGCTGGCGATGCACGACGACATGATGAATATGCCCGGCATGAAAGGCGGCGGGATGGGTGGTCAAATGCCGGCGGCGAAGCCGCCCGGACCGGCTACACACAGCCCTGCCCCGTCCGCTCCTGGCGCGCATGCGCCGGCCGACGCGAATCCTCCCGCACATGGTCCGGCTCCCAGCGCGAGCGATCCGCGCGGCCACGGCCCGATGGGAATGATGGGCACGATGATCGACCTGCCGACCGATCGCATCGAGGGACGCATTGCCTTTCTGCACGCGGAGTTGCGCATCACCGAAGCGCAGATGGCGGTATGGACCGAGTTGGCAACTGTAATGCGCGCCAACGCCAAGCGCATGAGCGAAGCCCAGGGGCCGCACCAGCAGACAGCGGCACCGTCGGCAATCGCGCTACTCGACAGTCACGAGCGCTGGCTGGTCGCTCGACTCGAGAGCGTCAGAGCCCTGAAAGCAGCCTACGCCAAGCTTTACGCGGCGCTCGACGAAAGCCAGCGGAAGGTCGGCGACCAGCTGGTCGTGCACCAGATGGGAATCCGCTGAGACGTATTCGCATTCGCGTGGCCCGGTCTTTGCGTTCTCGTGAACCGAAAGAGCGCTCGCCCAACCAGCAGCCGCGATATTGAAAAGGAGTATCTAGATGACTTCACGATTCACGCCGACCGGATCCGGGGGGGCCTATCCGCTCCGCGGCAAGGTCCGGAGCTTCCTCGCCCTAGCCGCGCTCGGCGTTGTCGTTGCGGCTTGTACCGCTCCTGGGACGGTGAAGGATCTGAACGTCAAGGACTGGGTCGGAGCCAACGAAGGACAGCTTCTCGCCGCTTGGGGCAAACCACATCACAGCTACCCGATGGTCGCCGGCGGCAAGATGATCGGCTACCAGTTCAGCGACCATCCGGTGGAGTGGATCAAGTCCCACCCACATACTCGCGTGCGCAACTGCATGGTTAACTTCGAGACGGACGCGCGCGGCACCATTCTCGATGCCACGGCGACGGGAACCACCTGTACCATCAGCGCGCACGACCAAATGCACCCGAAAAAGAGCTGACAGAGTCGGCACGCGAGGCGCCGTAATGCGGCGCCTCGCCTGTCTGAGCCTGTCAGCCGGGCAGGCGACGGCCGAAAGACTTCATCTAGGAAGTCTCCTCTCGCCGACAGGAGACGATTGCGCCGCAGAACCTGCCCGTTCCTAGTTTTCAAGCGTCAGGTTCACTACAGCTTGATGCATCGCCAGGGAATCTCTCGGCTACGGCTTGAGCCGGCCCAGCACGTCCATCAGTTCGGCGATCTTCTCGCGCTGTCCCGCTTTGTCGCCCGAAGTGATCGCGTGCTCGACGCAGTGGCCCACATGGTCCTTCAGCATCTCGTCGGCGACACGCTTGAGTGCCGCCTGGATGGCGGAAATCTGTGTCATGACGTCGATGCAGTATCGGTCGTCTTCGACCATTCGCGCCACGCCACGCACCTGGCCCTCAATGCGGTTGAGCCGTTTCAGACAGGAAGATTTTGTCGCGGACAACATGCTTGCAAGATACCCCGGCGGGGTATTATAAGCAAGCCAATAAGAAACCCCCACGGGGTATCCGCGCAGGAGAATTCGATGGCGCACAGCAAAGATCAGGCAACCCACGTCCATGACCATGGTTGCTGCGCGGCGTCGCCGCCCCAGGCGGTAACCGTGAAAGATCCGGTCTGCGGCATGAGCGTCCACCCGGCGACAGCCAAGCACTGTACCGAGCATGCTGGTGCGGCGTACTACTTTTGCTCCGCCGGTTGTCGCGCCAAATTCGAGGCCGACCCGCAGCGCTATCTCGCGCCCCCACCGGCAACGCCTGCGGCACCGATCGCCGAAGGCACCATCTTCACCTGCCCGATGCATCCCGAGATCCGCCAAGTCGGGCCGGGATCGTGCCCCATATGCGGCATGGCGCTCGAACCCGCGACTGTGACGGCCGACAGCGGTCCCAGCCATGAGCTGATCGATATGACGCGCCGCTTCTGGATCGGTCTGGTACTGACGCTGCCAGTGCTTGCTCTGGAGATGGGCGCGCATCTCGTACCGGCGTTGCATCACCTCGTGCCACCGCGTGTTTCGGTGTGGGTGCAGCTGGCATTGGCCACGCCGGTCGTGCTGTGGGCTGGCTGGCCGTTCTTCGTGCGCGGCTGGCAGTCGCTGCTCACGCGTAACCTCAACATGTTCACGCTGATCGCTATGGGCACTGGCGTGGCATGGATCTACAGCGTCGTGGCGGCATTGGCGCCGGACATCTTTCCGCCGGCTTTCCGTGGCGCCGACGGCAGCGTAGCCGTCTACTTTGAGGCTGCGGCGGTGATCACCGTGCTCGTGCTGCTCGGGCAGGTCCTGGAACTGCGCGCGCGCGAGCGCACGTCGGGCGCGATCCGTGCTCTGCTCGATCTGGCGCCCAAGACCGCTCGGCTGATCCGGGTCGACGGTACCGAAGACGAAGTCGGCCTCGACACCATCGTGGTCGGCGACAGGGTCCGGGTGCGGCCGGGCGAAAAGGTGCCGGTTGACGGCGAGATTATCGAGGGCCGTTCTTCGATTGACGAATCGATGGTCACCGGCGAATCCATGCCCAGTGCACGCGGCGTTGGCGAGCACGTGATCGGCGGCACCATCAATCAGTCGGGCGCCCTGGTCATCGCCGCCGGCAAGGTCGGCCGCGACACCATGCTTGCGCGCATCGTCCAGATGGTGGCCGAAGCGCAGCGCTCCCGTGCGCCGATCCAGCGCCTAGCCGATCTCGTTGCCGGCTGGTTCGTACCGGCGGTGGTAGTGGTAGCGCTCGCAGCCTTCGCTGCGTGGTCGCTGTTCGGACCCGAGCCGCGCTTTGTGCACGGTTTGATCGCCGCCGTCGCCGTCCTGATCATCGCCTGTCCCTGTGCGTTGGGGCTGGCCACGCCGATGTCGATCATGGTTGGTGTCGGCCGTGGAGCTGGGCTGGGCGTCCTGATCAAGAACGCCGAGGCACTGGAGCGACTGGAAAAGGTTGACACACTGGTTGTCGACAAGACGGGCACATTGACCGAAGGCAAGCCGTCCGTGGTCGGCATCACTTCGGTTGGCGTCAACGCCGACACCGAGCTGCTGCGTCTTGCCGCCGCGGTCGAGAAGGTGTCCGAGCATCCGCTGGCCCAGGCCATCGTCGCCGCGGCGCTGGCTCGCGGCATCGACATCCCGCCGGTCGACGGATTCGCTTCGCCCACCGGCAAGGGCGCGCTGGGTATGGTCGAGGGCCATCGCGTGCTGATCGGCAACGCTGCGTTCCTCAGTGCCGAGGGCGTCGACATCGCGCCGGCCTCGGCGGGCGCGGACGACGCGCGTCGCGGCGGCGCCACCGTCGTCTTCGTGGCGCTTGATGGCCGGGCGGAAGGTACCATCGCCATCGCCGACCCGATCAAGGCAAGCACGCCTGACGCGCTCAAGGCGCTGCGCGATGAGAGCGTACGCGTCGTCATGCTTACCGGCGACAACCGCACGACGGCCCTGGCCGTGGCCGCGCGCCTGGGCATTACCGAGGTCGAGGCCGACGTGCTACCCGACCAGAAGCGCGCGGTCGTCGAAAAGCTGCGACGCGAAGGCCGCGTGGTTGCCATGGCTGGCGACGGCGTCAACGACGCGCCAGCGCTTGCAGCGGCCGATGTCGGCATTGCCATGGGCGCCGGCACCGATGTTGCCATCGAGAGCGCGGGCGTCACTTTGCTGAAGGGCGACCTTACCGGCATCGTGCGCGCGCGGCGGCTGTCGGAAGCGACGATGGCGAACATTCGCCAGAACCTGGTGTTTGCGTTCATCTACAACGTGGCCGGCGTGCCGATTGCCGCCGGCGTGCTCTACCCGTTTTTCGGCATCCTGCTGTCGCCGATGCTGGCCGCCGCTGCGATGGCGCTGTCTTCGGTCAGCGTGATCGGCAACGCTCTAAGACTGAGAACGGTGAAGCTGTGATGCGCACGCCACGCGCCACGGAATCATTAGCGCAGGGATACTGGGCGTCTAGATGACTCAATCGGAGAGCTGTCATGCTGAAGAAGTCTATGAAAGCGATGCGGCTCTTGGCCCTGATTGCCGTCACCGGCGCTCCGGTCAGCGCCTGCGACAACACTCCGACGTCAACCAACGTGCCAGCCACCTCCGCACCGCATGGCTCGCGCGATGGCCGCATCTACGATCCAAAGTGGGGCTTAAGGCGTCCTTAGATTGAAGTTTACGAAGGTGGACGCTTTCCGATGTTGATCTGTTTCCGCAAGATCTCCTGCGGCCACGTGCTCTTGATGAATGCCAAGACCGCTGCGATCTGATCGTCAGACAAGCGATCGGCGAAAGCCGGCATGTCGGTTTCGTACCCCTTGGGGTAGGCCGCAGGCCCTAGCTTGGTCACTCGAAACAGTTGCTCATCGCTATGATGCCAGGTGTGACCTGATGCGTCATGCGGAGGAGCCGGAAGCCGACCACTCGGCAATCGGTCCCGCCAATTCCGTTGTCCCTCCAGATTCGCGCCGTGGCAGCTGGCGCACGACTCTGCGTATACGTGTTTGCCCATCTCGACCACGCGCGGATTTGCGTGGTCTATCCGAATCGGCGATGAGGCATCCCATAAGACTGCGCCCCATATCGACGCGGTGATAATGACGGCTAATGCGAAAAGGAATAGAACCGACCGGCTCGCTCGTCGCTTCTCCGCTATAGCTACATGCTTCTCAGCTGCAGCTTGCCGCTTGTCTTGGGCAGTTCTCCGCTTTGGCGCCATAATTCGCTGTTCCGGGGCTATCTGCTCGAATGGGTTCAACTAAACTCACATTCAGCGAGGCATCTATTGGTAACGGCCATGAGAGCGACGCACAAGAACTTGCACAAGAGCGTCAGCGGCCGCAAATGTGGCGGCACTTCGGGCGTTCGTCGCGGAGGCGCTGTTGAACGGGCTGCCCGGTCGGATCGCTATTGACAGTGACGACGCCAAAGCGCACATAGGTTTGATGGGCCGTAGGCTACGATCGTTTCTTAAGATCGCGCGGGGATTGCTGACGTCCGCGGTTTTGGCGTTCGGCATGATTTCGGCGTCCTATGGCATTCAGCCTCTTTCGGGCCTTGATGGCGACAATGGTCATCATATGGTTCAAGACTCCCATTGCGACAGCGATGTTGCTGGTGATCACGATTGCGGAGCGTCAACCTCCAAGACCGACTGCTGTAAGATCACAGGTTGCCATAGCGTCACCTCGATCCAGCCCATCTTTATGGCCGTGGTGGATGTCTCCGCACGTGACAGTGCGGTTCGGGGTCAAACCCACCGTCTGGCTGGCTCCAGCTTAGCCCCCCCTGATCACCCTCCGAGAGCGCAGGTAGTCTCAGGCTAACTCCCAGTTCGCTGGTGCGTTCAGTCTGAGTGTTTTGATCCATTCCACGTCTGTGGACATGGGTAACACCTGCTTTTGCTTCATCCAGGCATGTAAACGCGGCCCAATGCATCGGCCGGCGAGTCTTGCAGTGGATCCTCGGAGGTTGCCTTGCGAAACGCCGTTGTACTGTTAATTCTAGTTGCAGCGACGAGCTGCGCCCAGTCGCCCCCGCCCGTCTTGCAATCGGGGCCTCGCCCCGACGACGCGGAGGCTGGCGCAGCGCCTTCAGCCTATAGGCCTGTGACCGCCGGCACGGTGAACCACCAGCCGGTCGAGCCCAAGGCATGGCGCGATATGAACGATCGCGTGGCGCCACGCGTGGGAGCCTCGCCATGAGGGCCCTCCTCGCTATCGGCCTGCTGTCGCTGGCGACGGCCTGCGCCGAGTTCTCGCCCGACGCGGGCATGTCCACAGTCACCTCGGCGGTACGCGACAAGGTGGGCGGCGAGACGGTGAAGATCACCTCGGCCGCCGACGCCGAACGCGTACGCGCGCGCGTCGATCCGCTGCTCGGTGAGCCGCTGACGCCGGACGTCGCGGTGCAGGTGGCGCTGCTCAACAACAGGAACTTGCAAGCCGCCTACAACGATCTCGGCCTGAGCGAGATCGCCGGCGTCGAGGCCAGCCTGCCACCCAACCCGAAACTCTCGCTGTCGCGGCTGGCGCGATCGGGCGTCGTCGAGTGGGAATTCCAGCTGCTCGGCAATATCCTGGCGCTGGCCACTCTGCCGGCGCGCAAGGAGATCGCCCGCCAGCGCTTCGCACAGGCGCAGCAGGTCGCGATCGAGTCGACCTACCGCCTGGCGCTCGAGACGCGGCGCGCCTGGGTCAACGCCGTGGCCGCGCAGCAGGTCGTGGCCTATCTCGAACAGTCGCGAATGGCGGCCGACGCCACCTCGGACCTGCTGCGCAAGCTCGGCGAGACCGGCGGCGCCACCAAGTTCGAGCAGGCGCGCGCCGCCGCCGCCTACGCCGAGCTCTCGGCGCAGCTGGCGCATGCGCGCATGCGCGCACGCCAAGATCGCGAGGCGCTGCTGCGGCTGCTGGGCTTGTGGGATGGCGCGCAGGACATCCGCTTGCCCGCGCAGCTGCCGGCGCTGCCGCCGCGGCTGGAGTCGATCGACAACATCGAGACGGAGGCGATCCGCAACCGTGTCGATGTCACAATCGCCCGCCAGGAACTCTCGATCCTCGCCAAGAGCATCGACCTCGCCGAGGCGACGCGCTTCATCTCGCTGCTCGAGCTGTCGGGCATCGTCGATACCGAGCGCGACGACGATGGGCGCAAGACGCGCGGCGGCTTCGAGCTGGCACTCGAGATCCCGATCTTCGACGGCGGCCAGGTGAAGCTCCGGCGCGAGCGCGAGAGCTATATGCGCGCGGTGAACCGATTGGCGGCACGCGCCGCGGCGGCGCGCTCGGAGGCGCGCTCCGCCTACCAGACCTGGCGCGCCACCCACGAGATCGCCGGCCAGTACCAGAACCGCGTGCTGCCGCTGCGGCGCGTGATCTCGCAGGAAACCCTGCTGCGCTACAACGGCATGCTCGCCGATGTCTTCGAGCTACTGATCGAGACGCGCGAGGGCGTCACCGCCAATGTCGCGGCCATCGAGGCGCGCCGCGCCTTCCTGCTGGCCGAGATCGATCTGCGCGCCGCCGTGATCGGCGGCGGGCCGTCTGCCTTCCCCATCTCTTCCCCGATCGCCGCGCCGGCCGCCAACGCCGCCCCGGGCCACTGACCTTGAGGAGACAGCGATGACTCTTTCCCGTCGCGATGTGATGGCCGCCTCCGGCCTGGCGCTGCTCGGCGCCAGCGCGGTGAGCGGCCGTGTGCAGGCGCAATCGATTCCCGAGGCACCCACCATGGGCGACGCCAAGATGCGGCCGCCGCTCAGGCCAACCAGCGGGCCGGACTACCAGCCCGTCGTCACGCTCAACGGCTGGACCCTGCCGTGGCGCATGAAGGACGGCTGGAAGGAGTTCCACCTCGTCGCCGAGCCCGTGGTGCGCGAGATGGCGCCCGGCATGGTGGCGCATCTGTGGGGCTACAACGGTCAGAGCCCGGGCCCGACCATCGAGGCGGTCGAGGGCGACAAGGTGCGCATCTTCGTCACCAACCGCCTGCCCGAGCACACCACGATCCACTGGCACGGCCAGCTGCTTCCCTGTGGCATGGACGGTGTCGGCGGCCTGACTCAGCCGCATATCAAGCCGGGCAAGACCTTCGTCTACGAGTTCGAGCTGAAGAAGAGCGGCACCTTCATGTACCACCCGCACGCCGACGAGATGGTGCAGATGGCGATGGGCATGATGGGATTCTTTGTCGTCCATCCGCGCGATCCCAAGCTGCATCGCGTCGACCGCGACTTCGTCTTCCTGCTCAACGCCTTCGACATCAGGCCGGGGGCCTACCTGCCGCAGGTCAACACCATGCTCGACTTCAATCTGTGGGCCTGGAACAGCCGCGTCTTTCCCGGCATCGATCCGCTGGTGGTGCGCCAGGGCGACCGCGTGCGCGTGCGCGTCGGCAACCTGACCATGACCAACCATCCGATCCACATGCACGGTTATGATTTCGAGGTGACCTGCACCGATGGCGGCTGGGTGCGGCCCGAGGCGCGCTGGCCGGAGGTCACCATCGACCTCCCGGTCGGCGCGATGCGCGCCTACGAGTTCGTCGCCGAATACCCCGGCGACTGGGCGATCCACTGCCACAAGTCGCACCACACGATGAACGCCATGGGCCACGACGTGAAGAACTACATCGGCGTCGACAAGCGCGAGTTCACGAAGAAGATGCGGCGCCTGGTGCCCGACTACATGGCGATGGGCTCGGCCGGCATGGCCGACATGGGCGAGATGGAAATGCCGCTGCCCGACAACACGCTGCCGATGATGACCGGATTCGCTCAGTTCGGGCCAGTCGAGATGGGCGGCATGTTCACGGTTGTCAAGGTACGCGAGGGACTGGCAGCCAACGACTACGCCGATCCCGGCCACTACAGGCACCCACCCGGCACGGTCGCCTATGAATGGACCGGCCCCGCCGCCGCCGCGCCCCGCGCGCCGACGCCCGCCACACCGACTCCCCTGCGCGCCGTCAAGCCGTCAGGCGGCCATGGCCAACATCGATAGTGTACCTGGAGAAACACGAGGAGAATCTCAATGCGCAAGCAGCTAGTCACAAGCTCAGTCTTGGCGATCCTGACCATCGGCGGCACCGCCATCGCCAGCCCTGGTCATGCGCCGGGCCAGGGCCACGGCCACGCGGCTGAAACCGCCTACGGCAAGCCGGGCGACCCCAAGAAGCCCGCCCGCGTCGTGCAGGTCACCATGCGCGAGGCCGACGGAAAGATGCTGTTCGTCCCCGATCGAATCGAGGTCCGTCGCGGCGAGCAGATCAAGTTCGTCCTGCGCAACAACGGCGAGCTGGATCACGAGATCGTCCTGGCGACGCTGGCGGAGAACCTCAAGCACATGGAGGAGATGAAGAAAAACCCCGACATGGAGCACGACGATCCGAACGCCAAGCGTCTCAAGCCCAAGACCACTGGCGAGATCGTCTGGCATTTCACCAAAGCCGGCGAATTCGACTTCTCCTGCCTCATTCCCGGTCACCGCGAATCGGGCATGCACGGCGTCATCATCGTCAAGTGAGGCTCACCATGCGCACGTCTCTTCTCGCCGCCGCGCTAACGGTGGCGTCGTCGCTCGCCCTCGCCCAGGCGGTCCCCGCCAACGGCGAGGTCACCAAGATCGACGCCGCGCAAAGTAAGATCACGCTCAAGCACGGACCGATCAAGAACCTCGACATGGACTCCATGACCATGGTCTTCCGCGTCGGCGATCCGGCCATGCTGAAGCCGCTGAAGATCGGCGATCAGGTGGTCTTCGAGGCCGAGCGCGTCAACGGCCAGATCACCGTGACCAAGATCAGGAAGAAGTAGACGTCTCAGGAGGGTGCCATGCGCCCGACATGCTTCGTCCGTTGGGGTGCGCCGCGTTGGCGGCGCACCATCGGCCGCGCGGATTCAATGTCGATACAGGAGGTCGCATGACTAGTATCATTGACATCTTGCGCTGTCCGATCACCACGCGAAACCTGCATGTTGAGAGCTCATCGCTCACCAGCGGAGCGAGCGGAGATACTTCATATCCGATTGTTGACGGCATACCAGTCTTGCTCCCTGAAATGGTCAGCACCAGTTCAAGCGTCATCGAATACTATGACCAGTTCGGGTGGGAGGCTGCGTCGGATGGCAAGTCGAAGGAGTCAGTCCATGCCCTCGACATGCGCGATGCGCCGTATCGCTACACCCGGAGATGCATCTCGAGACTCGCCAAGCACTTCCGCAACGGCGGCGCTTTAATCCTGGATCTTGGAAGCGGGGCCATTCCGCATCAGGAATTGCTTTCATATCATGCCCATTTCCAAAAGCGCGTCTGTGTCGACCTTTCCATTACGGCGCTGAAGCAGGCTCGGGAAAAGCTCGGTGGTCGCGGAGAGTATGGCGT
>CAYTFW010000085.1:0-26148 GCA_964437145.1 uncultured Rhizobiaceae bacterium | reverse complement strand
CCGTCAGGACACGATCGACGTTGGTATGGAACAGCTGCAGGCCGCGCGCGTTCGACGGATCCAGCGTGCCGACGATGATCACCGCGTAGACCAGGCAGTAGAGCACATCGGCGCGATAGTCCTCGAGGCAGTCCTCGAAGCTGTAGTCGCGCACGCCCTTGTCCTTCAGCGTCTGGACATAAAGCCGGAGCCAGTCCATCTCGTGCGCGCGGCGCGTCGCCGGATCGACATTGCCTGAAATGAAGTACGCGACGTCGAACGCCCCGCCGCCGGCCGAGCTGACCTGCCAGTCGACGGCGGCGATTGGCGCCGAGCCGCCGAAGAACAGATTGTCGGCGCGATAATCGCCGTGCAGCAGGGTCGGCGTCCGGCCGGCGACGCCGTCGAGCATGCGGATGACCCTGGTCGCCAGCTCCTCGCCGGTGCGTTTCATCTGGGGCGAGAGCTTGCCGCCGACGAATTGCACGAACGGCGCCCAGCATTGCTGGAAGGCGGGCTGGGCGAAGTGATGCACAGGATCGTTGGTCGCGGGCAGCCAGCCCAGCGCCTTGAGCCGCGGGCTGTTCCACCAGCTGGCATGACAGCGCGCGATGCCCTCGATCGCCAGGCGCACCTCCTCGGCGTCGCAGCCCTCGAGCTGATCGCCGACGCGCGCCGGCGCGAGGTCTTCCATCAGCATGATGAAGTCGCCGGTCGACGGGTTGGAGGCGCCATAGTGCAACACAGGCACGCGGATGCCGGCGGTGGGTCCGACATCGCGGTAGAAGCTCACTTCGCGGTCGTAGAAGCGGAACATCATGGCGAGCTGGCGCGAGCGTTCGTCCTCGGTCGGCAGCTTGGCGATCAGGGTGCGCGGTGCGCCCGGCGCGGCGCCGTCATAGCGCAGTCGCAGCCGGCCGAGCTTGCCGAGGAAGCCGACGCCGGCGGCGATCGGCTCGTAGTCGTACGACACGACCTTGGTGCGCAACGCGGCGCTCAGCCACTCAGCGGACAAGCCTTCGGGATTCTTCGGGATATCAAGCGCGGCCATGGTGAGCCCTCCCTGTGCCTTCTTTCTTTGGCCCCACCGTTACCAGAACACCGGGATGAGAGACAGCACCAGAAGACCGGCCATGGACCAGTTGAACGCGGTGCGGGCGCGCGGGCTGTGCAGGTATCGCCCGATGGCGACGCCGAAGGCGGCCCAGACGGCGCAGGATGCTAGGCACGCCGCCGCCATCACCGCGGTGATCACCGAGACTTGCCACAGCATGTCAGCGCTCGCCGCGGTGAAGGTGGCCAACGCACCGATCACGCTGACCCAGGCTTTCGGATTCGTCCAGGTGAACAGCATCGCCTCGGCGAAGCCGATCGGCCGTGCCCGTTTCGACCCGTCGGTGGTGACGGCGGCGTTGGCGATGCGCCAGGCGAGGTAGAGCAGGTAGACCGCGCCGGCGTATTTGAGCGCCGTATGCAGACGCGGCTCTGCCTGGAACAGCCCGGCCAAGCCCAACCCCGATGCCAACGTCATGGTGCCGAACCCGACGCTGATGCCCAGCATGTGCGGGATGGCGCGGCGAAAGCCGAAATTCGCGCCCGACGCCGTGACCATTACGACGTTCGGCCCCGGTGTGAAGCACATGGCGAGCGCGAAGAGGACCAGCGGTCCGAGCATGCCGTTCATCGCGTCATGATCGACGCGGGCGATGCCGCCGCAACTACATGGCAGGTACTTACGCGTCGCGCGCGAAGGTCAGCGGGAACTCCGGCGTGTCGTAGGCCATCATCGTTGCGTAGTGATGCTCGATGTCGGCGGTGAATAGGTCGCGGGTGATGGCGAAGGCGAGACGTGGCACGGCGAACTTCATGCCGTTGATCGACGAGCCTGAGGGGCCGAAGCTCATCATCGTGCCGAAGTCGAAGACGTGGATGTCGGTGAGCCACGGCGCTGAGCCGGGCGTCTTTTCAATCAGCTCGAAGCCGGGGCCGAGATAAGGGTAACGGCCCAGGCGTGCGTCTGACTCGCCGGAGGGCGGCGTGTAGCGGTCGGCCCAGGTGGCGACGTGCGGGATCGCCTCGGCGATCTCGGTCCGCGCGGTGACGTCCATGTCGAAGCCGGTGCCCGATATCGCGAAGTCGGCGACGTGCGTGCCCTTCGGTGTGGTGATCTCGATCGTGTCGTCGACGACTCGCGCGCTCAGCCACGGACTGCCGGTGTGCAGATGGAAATTGGCGTGCCGTGTGACGCGGTTCCAGGTCTCGACCGGCAGCGCCTCGCGGATCGACAGCAGGTGGCGCATGAAGCGCCAGCGTGTGGCGTCGTCGAGCGTGCCGAAGTGGCGCAGGAAGCCCGACGAGGAGATCGCCTTGTAGGGCTGCACGCGCTGCAGCTCGGGCCGGCGGCAGTACATCCGGACCTCGGCCGCGCCGGCCTCCAGCGCCGTGGCGGCGTTGTCGAAGGCCGAGGCGCCGGCGCCCAGCACGGCGACGCGCCTGCCGCGCAAGGCGGCGAAGTCGATGGCATCGGCGGTGTGGGCGCGCAGATGGGTGGGCAGGGCGGCGATCTCCGGCGGCATATACCAGCGGCCGCTTTTCTCGATGCCCATCGCCAGCACGACCTTGCGCGCGAAGATCGGGCGCTCGGCGCCATCCTCGCGCACCTCGGCGGTCAGGTATCCGTCGCCCGGCCGAACCCGCAGCAGCTCCACACCGTTGCGCACCGGCAGATCGAGCACGCGGCGCAGCCACAGCAGGTAGTCGTGCCACGTCTCCTTGGCGATCTTGCCCAGCGCCGTGAAGGCGGCCGCGCCGTGCTGCGCCTCGAACCAGGCCTGGAAGGTCAGGCTGGGCATGCCGAGGTCCGGCCCGGTGACCGTCTTCCAGGTCCTGAGCGTCTGCATGCGCGCGAAGCTACGCCATGGTCCCTCGGCGCCCTCGGCCGCGCGGTCGATGATCAGGATGTTGTCGACCCGCTCGCGCTTGAGCTGGGTCGCCACCGCCTGGCCCCCCTGGCCGGCGCCGACAATCAGCACGTCGAGGATCGGCTCGCCGGCCGCGGTGCGGCGCGGCGGCACCCAGCGCGGTTCGGGGAAGCAGGTCAGCGCGTGGTCGCGCTTTATCTGCGCTTCGAGAGCAGCAAGGCCGGATAGGGTCATGCGCCCACCCTAGGGGCTGGGCGCGCGCCACTCCAGTGGCGCGCCTCGGCCGCAACTTCGCTATAACCGGGGTGGGGATCATCACGGATATGCCGCACCACACACCCCTGATCGCGACCATCGTCGCCGCTATCGGCATCGCCTTCATTCTGGGGGTGATCGCCAATCGGCTGCGGCTGTCACCGCTGATCGGCTATCTGGTCGCCGGCCTCGTCGTGGGTCCGCTCATGGCCGGCCATGCCGGCGACTGGCTCGCCGGCGAGCTGGCCGAGATCGGCGTGATTCTGCTGATGTTCGGCGTCGGCCTGCGCTTTTCGCTCAAGGATCTGCAGGCGGTCAAACGCGTGGCGCTGCCCGCCGGGCTGGCGCAGATCGTCGCCGGCACCGCGCTGGGCCTGCTGCTGTCGCTGGCTGTGGGCTGGGGCGTGGTCGCCGGCCTGATCTTCGGCCTGGCGCTGTCGGTGGCCAGCACCATCGTGCTGCTGCGCACGCTCGAGGAACGCCGGATGATGCAGACCGAGCGTGGCCGCGTCATGGTCGGCGTCGTCGTGGTCGAGGACGTGGCGATCGCGCTGGCGTTGCTGCTGCTGCCGGCGCTGGTGCAGGCCGTCAACAGTGCCGACCACGCCGCCGGCCTATGGGCGGGCGGCTGGGCGGTCCTGTTCGCGCTGGCGATGGCCATCGGCAAGATCGCCGTCTTTGTCGTGGTGATGCTCGCGGTCGGTCGCCGGCTGATCCCGGCGCTGCTGCATCGCGTGTCGCTGAGCGGCTCGCGCGAGCTCTCGCGCCTGGCGGTGCTGGCGATCGCGCTGGCGCTGGCGTTCGGCGCGGCCTGGCTGTTCGGCGTGTCGTTCGCGCTCGGCGCCTTCCTGGCCGGCGTGGTGCTGGCGGAATCAGAGCTCAGCCTGCAGGCGGCGACCGAAACCCTGCCGATGCGCAACGCCTTTGGCGTGCTGTTCTTCGTCGCGCTGGGCATGCTGTTCGATCCGTCCGTCCTGCTGAAGCGGCCGGTGGCCGTGCTCGCCAGCCTGGTGATCGTCCTGGCGGCCAGGCCGGCCGCCGCCTACCTCGTCGTGCGCGCGCTCAGGCGCTCGACCGGCTCGGCGCTCACCATCTCGGCCGGACTGGCGCATATCGGCGAGTTCTCCTTCATCCTCGCCGGCGTCGGCCTGGCGCTGGGCGTGTTGCCCAAGGCGGCGCAGGACGTGATCATCGCCGCGGTCGTGCTGTCGATCCTGGTCAACCCGGCGTTCTTCATCGCGCTCGATCGGCTGCGCGCGCGCGTCCAACCGCAGCCCGCCGTGCCGGTGGCGAATCCCGACGAGGACGAGCCGCCCGTCACCGCCCTGAAAGACCACGCGGTGATCATCGGCTTCGGCCGTGTCGGCAGCGTGATCGCCGAGGCGCTGCGCAAGGACGGCACCGAGGTGCTGGCGATCGAGGAGCGGCGCGACTATGTCGAATCGGCGCGTCTGTTCGGCATCGAGGTGGTCATGGGCGACGCGCAGATGCCCAAGGTGCTGGCCGCCGCCAACATCGCCGGCGCCCGGCATCTCTTCGTCGCCATCCCCAACGGTTTCGACGCCGGCCAGATCGTCGTGCAGGCCCAGGCGCTGAACCCTGATCTGGAGATCGTCGCGCGCGCCCATTCCGACGCCGAGACCGAGCACCTCCGGGAGTGCGGCGCGCACGCCATCGTCATGGGCGAGCGCGAGATCGCGCTGGCGATGTACGACCAGATGGCCAGCGGCCGCGCCCGGGCGCGCGCCCGCGCCGCCGCCGACCTGAACCGCCCCTCGGCGCCGCATTAGCTGCTGTCATTCCGAAGCGCAGCGAGGAATCCAGGACCGCCCTAGATCCCTCGCTTCGCTCGCGATGACAGATCCAGGAGGACCCCCATGGACCTGTCGAAAATCCCCATCGGCCGCAACCCGCCGTGGGACGTCAACGCGCTGATCGAGGTGCCGCAGGGCGGCGAGCCGGTGAAGTACGAGCTCGACAAGGAATCGGGCGCGATTTTCGTCGATCGCTTCCTGCACACCGCGATGTTCTATCCCGGCAATTACGGCTTCATCCCGCACACGCTCTCGGGCGACGGCGACCCGGTCGATGTCGTGGTCGTCGGCCAGACGCCGGTGGTGCCTGGCGCGGTGATCCGCTGCCGGCCGGTGGGCGTGCTCCTGATGGAGGACAACGCCGGCAGCGACGAGAAGATCATCGCCGTGCCCGTCGACTCGCTGCACCCGTTTTACACCGGGGTGAAGAACTACGACCAGCTGCCGGCGATCCTCACCCAGCAGGTCGCCCATTTTTTCCAGCACTACAAGGACCTCGAGCCCGGCAAGTGGGCCCGCACCCTGGGCTGGGGCGACGCCGAGAAGGCGGCGCAGATGATCGTCGAGGGCATCGCGCGGGCGAAGAAGGGCTGACCATGTCCACCGCCGAGATCCGCGTTCTCACACCCGCCGATACCGCGCTGATGGAACAGCTGCTCGACGTCTTCGGCGAGGCCTTCGAGGATGTAGAGCACTATGGCGCCGCGCGACCCGGCGCGGCGTACCACGCGCGCCTGCTGGGTCGCGACGATTTCATCGCGATCGTGGCGCTGAAGGATGGCGCCGTCATCGGCGGGCTCGCGGCCTACGAGCTGCACAAATTCGAGCAGGCGCGCAGCGAAATCTATATCTATGACCTCGCGGTCGCTGAGCCGCAGCGCCGCCAGGGCGTCGCCACGGCGCTGATCGCCGCGCTCCAGGACATCGCCGCGCGGCGCGGCGCCTGGGTGATCTACGTCCAGGCCGATCTCGGCGACGATCCGGCCATCGCGCTCTACAGCAAGCTGGGCGTCCGCGAGGATGTGCTGCATTTCGATATCCCGGTGCGGCGCTGCCATTGAAGATGGGCGGCGGTCGGCGTACCCTCCCGCCATCCGACAGAAAGTCGACGAGGATACGCCATGACCGTCGTTGTCAGCCCGCTCACGCCGGGCTTCGGCGCCGAGATCGCCGGCATCGATCTGCGCCGGCCGCTGGACGAGGGGTATTTCGATATCATCCAGGACGCGTTCAACCGCTTCTCGGTGCTGGTCTTCGTCGAGCAGGCGCTCACCGACCAGCAGCAGATCGATTTCAGCAAGCTGTTCGGGCCGCTGGAGACCAGCGTCACCGCCATCCGCCGGGACACCAAATCGCGCCTGCGGCCCGACCTCGCCGAGGTCTCCAACCTCGACGAGAACAACGAGATCCTGGGCGCCGACGACCGCCGCCGTATGTACAACCTCGGCAACCAGCTCTGGCATACCGACAGCTCCTTCAAGCAGGTGCCGGCGCGCGCCTCGCTGCTCTATGCGCGTTCGGTGCCGCCCTATGGCGGCTGCACCGAGTTCGCCGACATGCGCGCCGCCTACGACGCGCTGACCGACGACGTGAAGCGCAAGCTCGAGGGGCTGGTGGCCGAGCACTCCATCTTCTGCTCGCGCGCCAAGACCGGCTTCACCGATTTCTCCAAGGAGGAGCGCGAGCAGCTGCCGCCGGTGCCGCAGGTCGTGGTGCGCACCCATCCCGGCTCCAAGCGGCGCACACTCTATCTCGCCTCGCACGCCGACCACATCATCGGCTGGCCGCTGGAGGAGGGCCGCAAGCTGCTCGCCGCGCTGATCGCGCACGCCACGCAGCGGCAGTTCGTCTATACGCATCGCTGGCGGGCCAACGACCTGGTGATGTGGGACGACCGCTGCACCATGCATCGCGGCCGTCCATTCGACGACCTCAAGTACAAGCGCGACGTCCAGCGCAGCACGGTGTCGGACGAGATCACCACCGTCGAGCGCGAGGGCGTGCGGCTGGTGGCGTAAGCGGGATAGCTGTCATCCCGAGCGCAGCGAGGGATCCAGGCCGCCCCTAGATCCCTCGCTGCTCTCGGGATGACAGGGTCGCTTGCCATCGTGCTAACGTCCGCCCGCATGTTTCATAAGCGGGAGAGAGACGATGGAATGCCGGATGGATGGGCGCGTGGCGGTGATCACCGGCGCCAGCATGGGGCTGGGCCGCGCCATGGCCGAGACCTTTGCCAAATCAGGGGCGAGCGTGGCGCTCTTGGCGCGGCGGCCCGAGAAGCTGGCCGAGGCCAAGGCGGCAATCGCCAAGGTCGCGAGCACCAAGGTCGAGGGCTATAGCTGCGACGTCAGCAACCGCCAGGATCTCGAAGGCGCCTGGGCGCAGGTCGTGCGCGATTTCGGCAAGGTCGACATCCTGGTGAACAACGCCGGCTCCTCGGCCGCCAAGCCGTTCGAGACCGTGACCGACGCCGACTGGGAAGCCGACTTCAACGTCAAGGTCTGGCCGGCGATCCGGCTCTGCCGCCTGGCGCTGCCCGGGATGAAGGAGCGCAAGTGGGGGCGGATCATCAACGTGCTCAACATCGGCGCCAAGGCGCCGACGGCGAGCTCGACGCCGACCAGCGTGTCGCGCGCGGCCGGCATGGCGCTGACCAAGGCGCTCTCGCACGAGGGCGCGCCGTACAACGTGCTGGTCAACGCGATGCTGGTCGGCCTGATCGAGAGCGACCAGTGGCGGCGGCGCTACGATGCCGGCGCCGGGCAGGGCAAGACCTACGAGCAGTTCCTGCAGGGCATGTCCGACGCGCGCAAGATTCCGCTGGGCCGCATGGGCACGGCGCAGGAATTCGCCAACATGGCCTGCTTCCTGGCGTCGGACGCCGGCTCCTACATCAACGGCGTGGCGATCAACGTCGACGGCGGCACCAGCCCGGCGGTGTGAGCCTTCTTTGGGCCGCGCCGCTCCAGCGGCGCTCTTATGAGGCGCCGCTGGAGCGGCGCGGCCCGAACGCTTCGAAAACATACGGCTCCATCGACGCCTGCGCCTCGGCGCGCAGGCTGTGCCATTTCGACGGGCCGCCGTAATAGGCGAGGCTGCCGGGCTCGGCGTTGCCGTCACCGGTGTAGTAGCTGAGGCAATCGCGCAGCGGCGCGGTCATGATGTCGGCCTCGCGGCAGTGCTGCGCGTAGGCGATCTCCGGATCCTTCTTCACGTCGACGCTCGCCGCGCCGCGTTCCTGAATCGTCCGCAGCATCCACACCACATAGTCGGTGTGAACCTCCAGGCCGCGGGTGAAGTTGAACTGGCCGCCGCCGCCCTGCGGGCCCGACATGATGAACATGTTGGGGAAGCCCTGGCTGTGCATGCCGAGGAAGGTGCGCACGCCCTCGCCGCGCCACTTGTCTCGCAGCGTACGGCCGTCGCGGCCGACGATCATGTTGAAGGTGCCGGTCGCCATCCACTCGAAGCCGGTGGCGTAGATCAGCACGTCCAGCGCGTACTCGACGCCGTCGTGCACGACGCCCTTGGGCGTGATCTTGCTCACGCCCAAGGGCGCGGTATCGACCAGGTGCACATGTGGCAGGTTGAAGGTCGGCAGGTACTCGTCGTGGAAGGTCGGCCGCTTGCAGCCATAGGGGTAATAGGGCTTCAGCGCGGCGGCCGTCTTGGGATCCTTCACCACCTGATCCACGCGCGCGCGGATCTGCTCCATGATGCGGAAATTGGTGTTGAGCTGCGCCTGGATCATCTCCTGCGGCGAGAGCTGGCGCTCGTAGACCTTGCGCTCCTTCAGCTGGGTGACGCGGCCGGCGAGGAAATCGTCGTTGCCCTGCAGCGCGGTGCGGCCGGAGGAGATCGTGGCGAGGCGCTCGCGCCTGGCCTTGGCCCAGCCCGGCTCCTTCGACCAGGTCTCGATCTCTTCCGGCGTCGTGGCGCGCTGGTCGCGGACATCGATGGTCGAGGGCGTGCGCTGGAAGACGTAGAGCTCTTTTACCACCTTGGCGATCTCGGGGATCACCTGCACGGCGGTGGCGCCGGTGCCGATGATGCCCACACGCTTGCCCTCGAGGTCGTAGGTGTAGTCCCAGCGCGAGGTGTGGAAGGCCTTGCCGGCGAAGCTCTCCATGCCCTCGATGCGCGCCAGCTTGGGCGTGGTGAGGATGCCGTTGGCGAGCACGACGTAGCGCGCGCGCATGCGATCGCCACGATCGGTCTGCACCGCCCAGCGTGCCGTAGATTCGTCCCAGGTCGTGCGCTCGACCGTGGTGTGGAACAGGCAGCGATCGTAGAAGCCGTAGCGCTCGGCCATCGCCTGGCAGTATTCGAGGATCTCGAATCCCGAGGCGAATTTCATCGTGGGGTAGTAGCCCATCTCCTCCAGCAGCGGCAGGTAGGAGTAGGATTCGACGTCGCAGGCGATGCCGGGATAGCGGTTCCAGTACCAGGTGCCGCCGACATCGCCGCCTTTCTCACAGAAGCGCACGTCGGTGAAGCCGGCGGCCCTGAGCTTGTACCAGAGCACCAGCGCGCCGAAGCCGGCGCCGATCACCAGGATCTCGCAGTCGTCAGTGAGCGCCGCGCGCGGCACCGGCGGGGCGGAGTAGGCATCCTCCAGGTACTTCGCGAATTCGCCTTCCATCGCCATGTAGTCGGCGGCGCCGCGGCGCGCCTCCTTGTTGGCGCGGTACTTCGCCTGTTCCTCGGCGTTGAACTTCGCGCCCGGCGGTGGCTCAGGCAGCGTTTTCAACATGACGTCAGCCACCGGCGAGTAGCCCTTGCCGGCGATCTTCTCCGTCGCCTTGGCGGCGCGGGTGTTGAACAGCTTCAGCCCGGTGGCGGGATCGATACGGATCGAGGCGGTCATGGCGTCGATATAAACGCTGGTTCACCCCGCGGGCAACGCCAACCAGCCGCATGGCGGGGGCGCACGGACGTCAACGCCGCAGCGGCCGGAAGAAGGCCTGGATCTCCCGCGCCAAGGTCTCGGTCTGCTCCAGCGCGGCGAAATGGCCACCGCGTGGGTGCTCGGTCCAGCGCTGAATGTTCTTGTAGACGCGTTCGGCGAGGGATCGCGGCGGCCGCAGGATCTCCTTGGGGAATTGGCAGTAGCCTGTCGGCACGTCGATCGGCCGATCGATCGGCCACGGCCCGTGCATGCGCGCGTGGTAGGGATGGAAGGACGCGCCGATGCAGCCGGTGAACCAGTACAGCGAGATATTCGCCAGCATGCGATCGCGCTCGACCGCCGAGTCCGGCGTGCCGTCGTTGTCGGTCCAGACACGAAACTTCTCGACGATCCACGCGGCGAGGCCGGCCGGCGAGTCGGTGAGACCGAATGCCAGGGTTTGCGGCCGCGTGCCCTGGATCCACTGATAGCCGGTCTCCTCCTTGAGGAACGTCGCCAGCTCGCCAAGGTAGCGTCGCTCCGCCTCGGTTGAGGGCTCGATCGCCGAAATATCGCGCGGCAGGGCGAGCAGGTTGAGGTGGATGCCCAGCAGCTTGTCGGCGTGCGCGACGCCCAGCCTTGAGGAGACGAAGGCGCCCCAGTCGCCGCCCTGAGCCGCGAAGCGGCGATAGCCCAGCACCTCGGTCATCAGCGCGGCGAGGCAATCGGCCATTGTCTCGAGGCCGAAGCGTTTTTGCCCCGGGCGGAAGGACAGCCCATAGCCCGGCAGCGAGGGTGCCACGACAGTGAAAGCGTCGGCCGGATCGCCGCCGAAGCGTGAGGGGTGCGTCAGGCGCGGAATCAGATCGAGAAACTCGAACACCGATCCCGGCCAGCCATGCGACAGCAGCAGCGGCGTCGGCGCCGGGCCTTCGCCGGGCACGTGAAGGAAATGCAGGTCGATGTCGTGCAGGGCGACGCGGAACTGCGGGAAAGCGTTGAGCTTCGCCTCCTGCGCGCGCCAGTCGAAGCCGTCGCGCCAATGGTCGAGCAGGCCGCCGAGGTAGCCGACATCGGTGCCGTAGGTCCAAGGCGGCTCCGGCGCCTGGTCGGGCAGGCGCGTGCGCGCGAGCCGCGCGCGCAGATCGGCGATAGCGTCGTCCGCCACGCTGAGCGTGAAGGGGCGCGGAATCGAGGTCACGTCGGGCGTCGCTCGAACGTCGGGATGCCCTCCGGAATCTGATGGAAGGGCTGCTTGTCGATCGTGAAGATCGCTACGGCTGGCGCACCGTAGGCCTTTGGATCGTCGAGCGTGCCGATCTTCACCACCACGACGGGCCGCGGCGGGCGCGTCGCGACGTGTGTGCCGCATTCCGGGCAGAACTCGCGTGTCACCGGATTCGGAATGTCCGTGCGCGTGAACTGCTTAGGCGTGCCCTTGGTATAGCGATGGGCGGCCTGCGGCATGACCATGAACATGTTGGGCGCGCCGCCGGTGATGTACTGGCATTCGCGGCAATGGCATTGCGCCTTCATCATTGGCTCGCCGTCGACGACATAGCGCACGGCGCCGCAATAGCATCCGCCTTCGAGTTTCATGGCTTCACTCCCGGGGGCATCCATCAGCTCAGATCATCGACATCATTGCGCAGCTTCTCGCTCCTGCGCCAGCGCGCGAGGTTGTCGAGGAAGATGCCGAAGATCGCCTCGTTCTGGCCCAGCGAATGGCTCGCGGTGTGCGGTGAGACGATCACGTTGGGCAGGTCCCAAAGCGGCGAGGTGGGATCGAGCGGCTCGCGTTCGAATACGTCGAGATAGGCGCCGGCGAGCTTGCCGCTTCGCAGTGCCGCGATGACGTCGCGTTCGACCGCGACCTCGCCGCGCGCCACGTTCACGAAGCAGGCGCCGTCAGGCATCGCCGCGAAGGCCGCCGCATTGGCGATGCCACGCGTGAGCGGCGAGGCCGGGCAGCACAGGATCAGCCAGTCGGCCCGCGGTAGCGCAGCATGCAGGCTCCCGTAGGCGATCGTCTCGTCGCACGGCGCCACCGGCTCGGCGCTGCGGTGGACGCCGATCGTCGACATGCCCAGCGTCTTCAAGAGCTGGGCGATGGTGCGGCCGATCGGCCCCAGCCCGACGATCACCGCGCATTGGCCGGCGAGGTCGCGCGGCGAGCGTTCGCCCAACCGCGGCTCCCAGGCGTGGCGGCGCTGTGCGTCGGCGAGCAGCGGGAAGCGGCGATTGAGCGCGATCACCGCGCCCAGCGTCGAATGCGCCACGGTGATCGCCGTCGCGCCCGACGCGGTGGTGACCTTCACGCCGCGCGCGCGCAGCTCGCGATAGATGGGCAGCTCGGCGCCGGCGGGATGGATCTGCAGCCAGCGCAGCCCCGGCGACCGGCGCACCACCGACACGAAACCTCGCAACTCAGGCGTCGGGTTGTCCTTGCTCGACTTGCCCGTCACCTCCCGGGTCATGAAGGCGATGTCGGCGTCGCAGGGTCCCTCGGCGGCCAGCGCGTCTTCGGCGGTGACGAAGGCGAGATCGGGCAGGGCGGCGGCGATCCGGGTTCCCCAGACCCGCAACGCATGGGCGGAGAGCAGCAGTTTCGTCATGCTCGGGACGTTGCCGGCATGACCTCCGCATGTCTATAACCGGCGCGCCCGAAAGCGCCCCGAGTTGCCGATGACCACCGACTACACCATCGCCCGCCGCAACATGATCGACGGCCAGCTGCGGCCCAACGGCGTGCTGGCGGCCGATGTGCTGCAGGTCTTCGCCGATCTGCCGCGCGAACGTTTCGTGCCCGCCGAGCGCCGCGCGGTGGCCTATAGCGACGAAGCCGTGCCGCTGGGTGGCGGCCGCTACCTGATCGAGCCCATGCTCCTGGCGCGCATGCTGCAATTGCTGCAGCCGACGGCCCAGGACAGCGCCCTCGTGGTCGGTGGCGGCACCGGCTATGGCACCGCCGCGCTGGCCCGTCTGGTGCGATCGGTCGTGGCGCTGGAGAGCGAGCCGCGTCTGGCCGCCGAGCTTCGCGCCAACCTCTCGGCCCTGGGCGCCGGCAACGGCGTCGTCGTCGAGGGCGCGCTGGCAGACGGCGCCCCGGCTAAAGGGCCCTACGACATCATTCTGGTCGAGGGTTCGGTGCCCGCCATCCCCGACGCGCTGGTCAAGCAGCTGGCCGATGAGGGCCGGCTGATCGCCGTGGTCGCCGGCGACGTGCCAGGCCGTACCGGGCAGGTCAGGCTGGGCCGCAACGTCCAGGGCGTCTTCTCCAGCCGGCCGATCTTCGATGCCGGGTCGCCGCTGCTGCCGGGCTTCGAAAAGCCCCGCGCCTTTGTCTTCTGACTCTGTATCGGCGTGTATCGGTTCTATATGAACATTGTTAATGTAGCGACTCGCCGCTATACTTTGAAGCGGAATCGCCAACGAAATAAAGTCGCTACCTGCTGATTGGCCCCTAGTGGTAGAATTGTCCCATGCTATCGGTGGATAAGTGGGCTCGGCGGGTCCGGCGATGAGGGTAATGTTGATGCGTAAGCGTCTGGCTCTGCTTGCCGTTGTCGGTGCGCTCGCCGGTGTCGCCCCGGCCCAGGCTCAGACCCTGCGCCAGGCGCTGGTCGGCGCCTATAACTCCAATCCCGATCTGCTCGCTCAGCGCGCGCGGCTGCGCGGCGTCGACGAAACGGTGGCGCAGCAGGTCGCCAACTGGCGGCCGCAGATCCGCGCCACCACGGCCGTTGGCCGCGGCGAACTCAACAGCTCGACCCGCACCATCGGCCAGCAGGAGCTGACGCAGCGTCAGTTCGGTCTGACCATCACCCAACCGTTGTTTCGCGGCGGCAAGACGCTGGCCGGCACGCGCGGCGCGGAGTCCGACGTGCAGGCCGAGCGCGCCGTGCTGCTCGACCGCGAGCAATCGACCCTGCTCACCACCGTGACCGCCTACAGCGACTATGTGCGCGACCTCGCCACCGTCGAGCTGCGGCGCAACAACGTCAACGTGCTGAACCAGCAGCTGGTGGCGACGCAGGCGCGCTTTCGCGTCGGCGAGCTCACCCGCACCGACGTCGCCCAGGCCGAATCGCGGCTCGAGGGCACACGCGCCGATCTGATCGCCGCCGAGGCGCAGGCGGCCAACTCGCGCGCCGCCTATATCCGCGTCGTCGGCATGGCGCCGGGCCGGCTGGAGGCGCCGCCGCTGCTCGGCAGCGTGCCGCCGACCGAGGACGCGGCGATCACCGCCGGTCAGGAGCGCGCGCCGGGCGCCATCGCCGCCTGGCATCGCGTGCGCAGCGCCGAATACGGCGTCGAGAACGCCTTCGGCGATCTGCTGCCGACCATCAACCTCGTCGGCTCGTGGACCCGCAACTACGATGCGCAGATCCAGGGCGATCGCATCGACACCAAGTCGGTCCAGATCCAGGCCAGCGTGCCGATCTTCCAGAACGGCGCCGAGCACAGCCGCGTGCGCGCCGCCAAGCAGACCGTGGGTCAGCGCCTGGCCGAGCTCGACGGCGCGCGGCGCCTGGCGGCGGAGACGGCGGTGCGCGCCTTCCGCCAGTACGAATCGGCGCGCGCCCGCGTCGCCTCGATCAGCGCCCAGATCCGCGCCGCCGGCGTGGCGCTGGAAGGCGTGCGCCAGGAGGCGCAGGTCGGCTCGCGCACCACGCTCGACGTGCTCAACGCCGAGCAGGAACTGCTCAACGCCCAGGTGCAGCTGGTGGCGGCGCAGCGCGACGTCGTGGTCGGCCACTACACGCTGCTTTCAGCCACCGGCCAGCTTACCGCGCGCGGCCTGGCGCTGCCGGTCGAATATTACGACGAGGAACGGAACTACAAGAACGTGCGCGACGTCTGGATCGGCACGAGCATCAAGTAACCCGCAGGTCCGCCGCCGCGCACAAGAACGGGGAACAAGCCCATGAGCGACAGCAAGCCCCAGAACGACCCCTCGATGGACGACATCCTGGCGTCCATCCGCAAGATTATCGCCGATGACGAGGCGCGTGCCGCCGCGGGCCCGGGCTTCGGGTCGCCGTCGCCGCCGCAGCGGCCGATGCAGCCCGCGCCGCCGCGGTCGCCCGGCGTGGCGGCCACTGGACGCGCCGCCACGCCGGGCGACGACGACGACGTGCTGCTGTTGACCGACCTGATCGAGGAGCCGCCGCCGATGCGTCCCGCTGCGCGTCCGGTGGAGGTCGCGCCGGCGAGCGTCGAGCCGCGCCCGGCGCGGCGCGTGGTCGACGAATCACGGCCATCCGCGCCGACGCCGTTCGGAATCTCGCCGATCCCCTCACCGGCCAAGCCGGTGGTGATGGACATCAACGAGCCGCAGCCGACGATCATCAGCGCGCCGCCGCCGCCACGGCCGGTGACGCCACCGCCATCGGTCGCCCCGGTGCCGCCGGTGGTGAACGCGCCACCGCCGCCGCCCAAGCGGGATGTCGGCGTCAATGTATCGGCCACTGTCGAGCGGCCGATCCGGGTCGTCGAAGACACGGCGCCGGCGGTGGCAGAGGCGTCGGCCCCATCCCCGGCTGCGACGCCGTCCGTGGCTGCGACGCCTGTCGCGGCCTCCACACCGACCGCCGTTGGCGGCAAGACCGTCGAGGACCTCGTGCGCGAGATGCTGCGGCCCATGCTGCAGGACTGGATGGACAAGAACCTGCCCGCCATGGTCGAGAAGCATCTCAAGAGCGAGGTCGAGCGCCTCGCGAAGCGGTAGTTCCGTCGCCTCGCTCTTCGCGACAAGTGGAATCAAGACGGCCGCCGGTTTGACCGGCGGCCGTTCGCGTTACGAGGGGGCGTGGACGCCTACTTGGTCGGCGCGGGCGACGGGGTATTGGTCGGCTGCCGGCCGCCGTGCTGGTGCATGCCGCCATGGTGGTGCATGCCACCGTGACGATGCATGCCACCGCGGCCGCCCATGCGCACCACGTCGGCCAGCTTGGTCCGCTGGTCAGCGGTCAGCACCGGCGTGAGCTTCTCGATCGCGGCGCGCATCGCCTTGGTGGTCTCCAGCGAGGCCGTCAGGTAACGCTCGCGCTGCGCCAGCTCGGCGGCGGCGTCGCCGCGCGTGTTGGCCGGCGGCGTGTCGCACAGCTTCAGCATCGGCTGGGCGGCGGCGCGCGCCTCCGTGGCGAAGGTTTGCCAGGCGCCCTTCTGCGCGTCGGTGATGCCGAGCTTGACCTCGGCGTAGGCGATGCGGCCGGCCAGGCGAGCGGGGGCCTCGGCGCACATGGTGGCGTGCATCTGGCGGCGCATCGCGTCGCGGTCCGGCGGCGAGGGCGGCGCCGGCGGCGTCTGAGCGAGGGCGACGGCCGAGCCGACCAGCGCGAGGCCGGCGACAGCGGCGGCCATCATGGTCTTACGATTGAGCATGGACAGTGGTCCTTTCCGAGAGGGTCGGCGTCTCGCCGATCACCAGCCATATAGGGAGCATAGGCCCGGCGATGGTGACCGGCGCTTGACGGAGTGTAACGGCCGGTTGCCGCGCATGACGCGGACCTGCCGCCAGCCCCTTGGAATGCCTTATTGTCGCGGCATGGGAATCACGGTATCCGCCGGACGGGAGCCCGCTTCAGTGGCACGCACACCGCATCTTCTGATCGTCGACGACGACCGCGAGATCCGCTCGCTGCTGTCGGGCTTCATGACGCGCAACGGCTTTCGTGTCACATCGGTGCCCGACGCGCGCCAGGCCATGCAGGCTTTGACCAACGCGCGCGTCGACCTGGCGCTGGTCGACATCATGCTGCCGGGCGAGGACGGGCTGGCGCTCAGCCGCAAGATCCGCGAGCACGGTCCGACGCCGATCATCCTCGTGACCGCGATGTCGGAGGATACCGACCGCATCATCGGCCTGGAGCTGGGCGCCGACGACTACGTGGTCAAGCCGTTCAATCCGCGCGAGCTCCTGGCGCGCATCCGCGCCGTGCTGCGCCGCGTCAGCGTCTCGGCCGAGGACGACGAGGAGGCGCCACCGGTCTACAGCTTCGAGGGCTGGTCGCTCGACGCCGCCAAGCGCACGCTCAACGGACCCGACGGAGCGCTGGTGCCGCTGGGCAGCAGCGAGTTCGACCTGCTGCTGGCCTTCCTCGAGCGGCCGCAACGGGTGCTGAACCGCGACCAGCTGCTCGACATCGCCCATGGCCGCGCCGCCAACGTGCTCGACCGCAGCATCGACGTGCAGATCAGCCGCCTGCGCCGGCGCATCGAGCCCAACCCGGCCGAGCCGACCTACATCAAGACGGTGCGCGGCGACGGCTACATCTTCACCCCGGCGGTGACGCGCGCCGGCGGCGAGGCGACGTCGTGAGCCTGATCCAGCGCCTGCTGCGCGGCCCCGACCGCTTGGCGCCCTACATCGCGCTGGTCGTCGTGCTGTCGATCGTCGCCGTGCAGGCGGTGACCCTGCTGGCCGCCTACGTGGTCCGCGATTCGGAGGTGCACGCCTATTCGCCGCGCTGGGTGCTGCAGGAGGTGATCAACGCCGTCACCCGCATCGACGCCGGCGCGCATCCGACACCGCTCGAGGCGGCGCGCGCGACCGACGCCGCCAACCAGCTGCGCTTCGAGTGGCGCGAGCGCGCCCCGGATACGGCGCTGGCCACGCCCAACGACCGGTTGGAGCGCTTCATCGCGCTGCGTCTGTCGCAGCTGCTCAAGGGCCGCGAGGTGCGCGTCGAGGTGCGCCGGCGCGACGGCGCGCTGCCGCGCTTCGCGCGCCCCCGGGTGATCACCGTGCCGGCCGAGGATCTGCAGCAGCAGGCCCTGCCGCAGCCGCCCGGGCCGCAGATGGGCGGCGGCCGCCCACCGCAGGCCGGCGAGCCGGGCCGTCCGGCGCCGTGGCGAGAATGGGTGCTGACCGGCAATTTCGAGATCGCCGTGCAGGTGCGGCCCGATGGCTGGCTGATCGTGCGCGGCCTGGACTCCGCGCCGTTCATCGACGGGCCCCTGGCGCTGATCTTCTGGCTGGCCTTGGCGCTGCTGGTGATCGGCGGCATCTCCTGGCTCGCCGCGCGCCGCCTGGTACGGCCGCTGCGAAAGCTGGCGGCTTCGGCCGAGCATCTGGGCCTGCATCGCGACGCCACGCCGGTTCCCGAAACGGGCCCGCTCGAGGTGCGCACCATCGCGCAATCGCTCAACCGCATGAGCGAGCGCGTGTCGCGCTTCGTCGAGGACCGCACGCGAATGGTCTCGGCGATCTCGCACGATCTGCGCACGCCCCTGACCCGGCTGCGCCTGCGCGCCGAGCTGGTCGAGGACGCCGAGACGCGCGCCAAGATCCTCGCCGACATCCGCCAGATGGAGCAGATCGTCGGCGAGACCATGGCCTGGTCGCGCGAGGACGCCGCGCGTGGCCCGCGCGGTCCGGTCGACATCGCCGCGTTGCTGCTGGGGCTGAGCGAGGACGCCACCGATGCCGGCAAGGCCGTGCGCTACGAGGGGCCCAACCGTGTGGTGCTGAGCTGCCACGCCGGCGCCGTGCGCCGCGCGCTCGACAATCTGGTCGACAACGCCGTGGCCTATGGCGGCGAGGCCGAGATCACGCTCAGCGAATTGCCCGACGCGATCGAGATCGCGATCGCCGACCGTGGCCCCGGCATCCCGCAAGATCAGCTCGACCGCGTCTTCGCGCCCTTCGTGCGGCTGGAGGAGTCGCGCAACCGCGACACCGGCGGTGCCGGCCTCGGCCTCGCCATCGCCCGCGACGCCATCCGCGCCCACGGCGGCGACATCAGGCTGGAGAACCGCGGCGACGGGCAGGGGTTACGCGCGGTGGTCACGCTGCCAAAGACGCAAACGCCATCGGCCCTGGCGATCGCCGCGCAGTAGGAGACGGGCATGCTCGAACGAGCGATGGCCACACCGGTCAAGCGCAATGCCCGCGAGCACCCGGCGATCGTCAACAAGGTGAGCCGGCAACAGCTCTGCCTCACCATGGCGGCGATTGGCGAACCGTGGTGCATCTTCGAGTATTCCGACCCCGATCTCGTGATGTCTTTGCTACTCGTCATCGAGGATGAGCTCACCGATCGGGAATCCTGGACGATCGACCTGTGTGACGTGGGCGCGCGTCGTCGTGGGGTCAGCAAGAAGAAACTGCCACGCCACGTTTTCACGTTCCTTCGTGCGGCCTTTGAGATGAAGCCCATTCATCCAGATCAGCCCGTGAAGAGCATCGCGTACACGCCGGGCTTCCTGAAAGCCGAGGCGCAGTCCATCGATGCGTAGCTAGTCGCCGAGGAACGGTGTCAGGATCGCGCTACTACGTTGTTTGTCACGCTGGTGTCAGGCTTGCGTCATTGCACTGTTTTCGGGCATCGAGGGGTCATCATCGCGGAGGCGAGCACGGTGCACATGACGACGATGACGATCAGGCGCAGTGCCAGCAACACGCCCAGCCGCGCCGCCGACATCCGGATCTCGGCGCCCGGCGGCAGCGGTCCCAGGATCAGGCGATCGCGACAGGCGCGTGGGACCAGCTCCTTGTCGCCGGCGAGGTAGGCGACCGTTCCGAAAGGCGCATCGCGAATCGAAAGATAGGCGGCGGTGGCGCGGACCGCACCGCGCAGTTGGGTGGCCTCGACAGCCTGTAGCTCGGTCGGCGGGATGTCGCAGGCGCTCGCCAGCCTGGCGTAGTTCGGCGCGTATTCGCGCACGGCCCAGCCGTGGACGGTGCCGACGTACTGGCGCCGCGCCACGTCGTCGTCGACGGCGCCCGAGGACCAGAAGTGGACGCTGCCGGGCACGTCGATGATCATCACGACGATCATGGTGGCGCACGAGAGCAGCGTCAGACCGGGCAGCAGGTGTGACGGCCAGCCGCGCACCGCTGGCCACCCGAGCGCCAGCGCGGCGAAGCCGATGAGGGCGGTCGGGAACATCAGGCGCCAGACGAGCAGTGACTGGCTGAGCAGCGGGATGGCGTCGGCCAGCGCGAAGAGTGGGCGCGTCTGGATCGCGATGATCGCCACGAAGGCGGCGGCGATGAGCCAGACGCGGATCGGCAAGCGTCGGCCGCACAGCGCCAGCATGAGCGCGACGGCGATCGGCAGCCACAGGCCCAGCGTCTGCGGATGAAGCGGCCGTACCAGCTCGGCGACCGTGAAGAACGTGTCGGCGAAGCGCACGGGCAGGCCCGACGTGCCGAGGATGAAATCCTTCCAGAGCATCTGCGGCAGCCAGAACGGCGCCGAGACGATCAGCGCGGCGAGGAGCGCCGGCAAGCCGCTGCACGCGAGCCGGCGCCAGTCGGGCAGGGCGATGGCGAGCGCCACCAGCAGTTCGGCGCCGAGCGCGTGGCCAAAGACGACGGGGTGTGAGCAGAGCTGGGCGAGGAGGAGACCGAACAGCAAGAGGCGCCGGCTTCTCAGCAGCGCGACCACGATCCAAGGCACGAGGGCGAACACCCAAATCTCGGCCAGCGCCACGCGCATGATCCATAGGCCGTAGACGTAGTTGGCGCTGAGGAAGAGCGTGCCGGCGAGGTAACCGTTGCGCTGGCGCTCCGGCGGCAGCGAGTCGATCAGCGTCCGCACGCCGGCCGCCATCACCAGCACCGCAACCGCCGCGACCAGCTTGAGCGCGACAAAGGCGGGCAGGCCGGCGAGGTTCAGCAGCAGCGAGGGCAGGTACGGCAGGATGCTGTAGTAGACGAAAATCGGCAGCACGCTGCCGGTCGCGCGATCCTCGATCAGCAGGCTGGGCGCGCCGCGGCGGATCTGGTCGGCCAGCGCGACGATGCGGTGGGCGTGGTCCTGGCCGTCATAGCCCGGCGGCAGGATCTGCCAGGCCGCGATCAGCGCCGCGACGCACCAGAACGCCGATCGCGACCGCCCGCGCGCGAGGGCGGCGATGAACAGGCCGACGAGGACGGCCGCAAGCCCCGCGCAAAGGCCCGCGGTGAGCGGGTGGCTCGCGAACAAGCGCAGGGACGTCTCTCCCCAGGCGGCAATCCGATCCATCTGGCGGTCCAGAGTGCTGTGTCCGGGGCGAGGTGGAAAGGCCGCGGGGAGCCCTACGAGGTGGCATCGATCTGTCGTATGCTCACCGCGCCACACTCCTGACGAGGCCCAGCATGACGATGGATCCCTTCGCCGGCATAGTGAACCGGCTCCAAGGCGCCATTGTCGGAGAAAGTGCGCGGATGGGGCGCATACCCATTATCGTCGCGGTGCAGACGCTCGACATTCTCAAGGGCTACTGGCGCAACTACCCGCGGCACGGCGTGAGCTTCGACAAGTTCGATGACCGCGACAACGCGATCGTCCAGAAAGGCCCATGCGGCGCCATGCTGTGGATGGACCCGGTGGCCGATGGCTACCGTGCCGCCTACGGCAAGTTTCTGCAGCAGCACTGGGGCGCGACGCGCGACCTCACTAACTCGGGCTACGACGTCGATCATGTCTATAACCGCGCCCGGGCCAAGCAATACGGCTACAAATTCGTGCGCATGTTCCTTGTCAAGGCCGACGCGAATCGCGATCACGGCCGAGCCTACGAGAAGCAGATCGGCAGTGTCGAAGCCAACCGTCGGGTCAAGATCATGAAACTGCTCGACGGCATGAGCGAGCTGAAGGTTCTTGGCCTGCCGGCGGTCAAGAACGGGCTCCTGACGCCCGAGCATCACGCCGCCGCCCAGCGTGCCGCGACGCAGTACGGCATCCCGCTCCAGACGGCGCTCGACACGCTTCGCGATCTTTGCGCGCGGGCCAATCCGGATTGAACGCCGCGCCCCACAGCGGGGTGTCCGGCGCGCGATCGAGGCATTCGCGATACCTGGACTTTCCCCACCCGCCCTCCTATCAAGCGCCTCCAACCGGCGGGAGGAGCGGCGCGTGCGGGAGATCACGGTGTTCTCGGGCAGCGCGCATCCCGGTCTCGCGCGCGAGATCTGCGAGCGGCTGGGCGTGCCGCTCTCGCCGTCGCGCTGTCAGCGCTTCGCCAATGACTGCCTGGAAGTGCAGCTGCAGGCCAATTGCCGCGAGCGCGACGTGTTCATCGTGCAGACGCTCAGCCCGCCGGTGCAGGAGCATCTGGTCGAGCTGCTGCTGATGATCGACGCGGCGCGCGGCGCCTCGGCCTCGCGCATCACCGTCGTCGTGCCGCACTACGCCTACGCGCGCTCCGACAAGAAGGACATGCCGCGCGTCTCGATCGGCGGCAAGCTGGTGGCCGACCTGCTGGTGACCTCGGGCGCCAGCCGCGTGCTGGCGCTGGCGCTGCATTCGCCGCAGGTGCACGGCTTCTTCAGCGTGCCGGTCGATCACCTGCACGCGCTGGGCGAGATCGCCCAGCACTTCCGCCGCTACGACCTCGCCAACGCCGTCGTCGTGGCGCCCGACCTCGGCTACGCCAAGGAGGCCAACGCCTTCGCCCGCCGCCTCGGCACCGGCGTCGCCATGGCGGTCAAGAAGCGCTTCGAGAACGACAAGGTGGTGATCAGCGACATCATCGGCGCGGTGAAGGGCAAGGACGTCATCGTCATCGACGACGAGATCGCCAAGGGCAGCACCCTGATCGAGCTGATGGCCCATCTGCGCCGCGAGGGCGCGCGCACCGTGCGCGTCGCCTGCACGCACGGCCTGTTTTCCGCCGGCGCGCTCGACCGGCTATCGGCGCAGGACGACATCCTGGAGATCGTCAGCACCAACACCATCCCGGTCGACCGGCCGGAGCGGTATCCGAAGCTGACGGTGCTATCGATCGCACCGGCGCTGGCCGAGGCGATGCGCAGGATTCATGCGGGGGAGTCAGTGAGCGAGCTATTCCACCAGTGAGAGGTTTGTTGTTGGCTTGGTTCCTCGAATGCCGACTCAGATGATGGTTAGGTCGACCACGGATCGGGTAATCCAGACCTGGTTTTGGTTGAAGCGACGCTTGTAGTGTTTCGCGACAGTCGAGGCGCCGGCGAATACTTCTTCAAGGGCTTGACCGATGATGACGAGGACGAAGGAGTCTTCCCGCTCAAGCTCGCCAGTGTCGGGATTCGACCAGCCACCACGGGCCGCCGTCACGGTAAAGCCCAGCCCAATCAGTGCCTTGGCCACGACCTCCTCTTCGAACTGCCTCCACAGCTCTTCCGTGACTATTCCACCGCCGGGGATGTTCCGGCCGAGGAAGACCGTGAACTGATACCGATCATTCGATCCCGTCATCGCCTCCCGACCTCTTGAAATTGGCCAATGCGCCATTCATATTCATTCTGAATGAGAGCGGCTCCTGATGGAGGCTACCATGCCTGCCCACCGCAAGAATATCGATGCGCAAGATCCCTCGGAGGTGGTGCGGGTCACCGCCCAACTCACCGGCGGGCAACTCGTCGCGCTCGACTACATCGCCAAGCGGGACGGCACGAATCTGTCCAGCGTGATTCGCGGAGCGGTGAACAAGCTGATCGCCAAGGAAGCGGGAAAGGACTCCGGCCTGAAGGCGGCCTTGCTGCGGGCGGAGGTGGCGATCGCTTATCGCGAATGGCTCGTCACGCAGCAGCCACCGTCGAATGTCTCGGAGGAAGTCCTGGCCGCGTTCTGGAAGCGCGTGAAGACGGAAGCCCGCAACGTGAAGCGGGGTGCAGGCGGTTCCGATCAGCACGTCAGAGTCCGGGAACGGCAGAGAGAGGTCGCCTGAGCGAACGCTTCTTGCGGGTGCGTCGGTGAGCGAGCTGTTTCACGCCTAGTCGCGGCGCATTGGCCGGCCGCGGAGTCGCCTGTTCCCCGGTCCGACGAGCCGGTGGCAGATCACGACGATCGACCGCCTGTCGGCGCTGGACGACATCACTGAGTTCGCCAGGACGATCACGGGGATGGGCGCTGCCGCCGCGCTTGAAACATGCTATCATATTGCCCAGTTTGATAGCATCGCAGTCAGATCACGGGGTACGCCATCATGGCCGCCGTCACGATCCGAAACCTCTCCGAGGAGACGCGCCGCGCCCTGAAGCTGCGCGCGGCGCGGCACAATCGCAGCACGGAAGCGGAAATGCGCGCCATTCTGGAGGCAGCCGTGCGCCCCGAGGGACGGCTGCGGCTCGGCACGGCCCTCTCGGCGATGAGCCGCAAGATCGGCCTCACCAACGCCGACGTCGAGGCGGTCGGGCACGCCCGCGACCGCCGGCCCGCCAAGCCGATGCGCTTCGCATGATCCTGCTCGACACCAATGTCGTTTCCGAGGCGATGAAGCCCGAGCCGCACCGGGGCGTCCGCGATTGGCTCGACGCCCAGGTGGCCGAGACGCTCTTTCTGTCCAGCGTCACCGTCGCCGAGCTGTTGTTCAGCATCGGCGCGCTCCCCAGGGGCAGGCGCAAGGACAAGCTGGCCGCGACGCTCGAGGGCGTGCTGGAACTCTTTGCGGGGCGCGTCCTGCCCTTCGATATCGAGGCGGCGCGGCGCTACGCGGACCTCGCCGTCAGGGCCCGCGCGGCCGGCCGGGGCTTCCCCACACCCGATGGCTACCTCGCCGCGATCGCCGCCGCGCATGGCTTCGCCGTGGCGTCGCGCGACACGAGCGCCTTCACCGCCGCCGGCCTGACGGTGATCGACCCCTGGGGCTTGACCGGCTGACGGCGGCGACGAGGAGGGGGGAGCCAACACCCGGGTTCCGTCTCCCCCCAAAATGCTGTAACCCCAGCGCCTCAGAGGCTTGAGGCAGATGCTGGACAAGACGTACGACCCCAAGGATATCGAGGCCCGCCGTTACGCCGAGTGGGAAGGCTCGGGCGTTTTCGCCGCCCGGCCGGATTCGGGCAAGCCGCCCTACACCATCGTCATCCCGCCGCCCAACGTCACCGGCTCCCTGCACATGGGCCACGCGCTCAACAACACCTTGCAGGACATCCTGATCCGCTGGCGCCATATGAAGGGCGACGACACGCTGTGGCAGCCTGGCACCGACCATGCCGGCATCGCCACCCAGATGGTCGTCACCCGCCAGCTCGAGGAGAAGGGCATCGGCCTGGCGCTGGGCCAGCAGCCCAAGAGCCCCAACCAGCAGCTGCTGAACCGCGACGAATTCCTCGCCCGCGTCTGGGAGTGGAAGGCCGAGTCCGGTGGCACCATCATCCGCCAGCTGCGCCGGCTGGGTGCCTCCTGCGATTGGAGCCGCGAGCGCTTCACCATGGACGAGGGCTTGTCGGCGGCGGTGCTGAAGGTCTTCGTCGATCTCTACAAGCAGGGCCTGATCTACAAGGACAAGCGCCTGGTGAACTGGGATCCCAAGATGCTCACGGCGATCTCGGATCTCGAGGTCGAGCCGCGCGAGGTGAAGGGCAGCCTGTGGTACCTGCGCTATCCGATCGAGGGCGGCGCGCCCGACGAGTTCATCGTCGTCGCCACCTCGCGGCCCGAGACCATGTTGGGCGATACCGGCATCGCCGTGCACCCCGACGATCCCAAGTGGCGCGCGCTGGTCGGTCGGCGCGCCATCCTGCCGGTGGCGGGACGCTCGATCCCGATCGTCGCCGACGAGCACTCCGACCCGGAGAAGGGCTCAGGCGCGGTGAAGATCACGCCGGCGCACGACTTCAATGACTTCGAGGTCGGCCGCCGCCACAAGCTGCCCGCGGTCAACGTCATGGACCGTTTCGCGCGGATGGCGCTGAGGGACAACAACGAGTTCCTCGCTGGCCTGCCCGCCGACGCGGCGGCTGGCGTGGTCGAGAAGTATCACGGGCTCGACCGCTTCGAGGCGCGCAAGGAGATCGTCGCCGAGCTCGAGGCGCTGGGCCTGCTCGAGAAGATCGAGCCGCACACCCACACCGTTCCTTATGGTGATCGCGGCGGCGTGCCGATCGAGCCGTTCCTGACCGAGCAGTGGTACGTCAACGCCGCCGAGATGGCCAAGGCGCCGATCAAGGCCGCGCGCGATGGGTCAGTGAAGTTCGTGCCAGAGCGCGGCCGCGACGAGTTCTTCCGCTGGATGGAGAACATCCAGCCCTGGTGCGTCTCGCGCCAGCTCTGGTGGGGCCACCAGATCCCGGCCTGGTATGACGGGCAGGGCAACATCTTCGTCGAGATGTCGGAACAGGAGGCGCGCGCCGCCGCGCGCGCCAAGCACGGCCGCGACGTCGAGCTGACGCGCGACCCTGACGTGCTCGACACCTGGTTCAGCTCGGCGCTGTGGCCGTTCTCGACCTTGGGCTGGCCGCAGGAGACGCCGGCGCTGAAGAAGTACTACCCGACCAGCGTGCTGGTGACCGGCTGGGACATCCTGTTCTTCTGGGTCGCGCGCATGATGATGATGGGCCAGCACTTCATGAAGGACGTGCCGTTCCGCACCGTCT
>CAYTFW010000084.1:0-26196 GCA_964437145.1 uncultured Rhizobiaceae bacterium | reverse complement strand
ACCAGACGCTGGCCTCGATCACCTTCCAGAACCTGTTCCGCATGTATCCCAAGCTGTCGGGCATGACCGGCACGGCGATGACCGAGGCGGCGGAGTTCCAGGAGATCTACGGCCTGGAGGTGGTCGAGATCCCGACCAACGTCGCCGTGGCGCGCAAGGACCACGACGACGAGGTCTACCGCACCGCCAAGGAGAAGCAGACCGCGATCATCGCCGAGATCGAGGCGGCGCGGAAACGCGAGCAGCCGGTGCTGGTCGGCACGGTATCGATCGAGAAGTCCGAGGAGCTGTCGGCGGCGCTCAACGCGAAGGGCATCAAGCACCAGGTGCTGAACGCGCGATTCCACGAGCAGGAGGCGACGATCATCGCCCAGGCTGGCCGGCCGGGCGAGGTCACCATCGCCACCAACATGGCCGGCCGCGGCACCGACATCCAGCTCGGTGGCAATCTCGAAATGCGCCTGCGCGCCGAGCTGCCGGGCCTGCCCGACGACGCCACGCGCGAGGCACGCAAGGCGGAGATCGAGGGCGAGATCGCGCAATCGCGCGAGCGGGTGCACAAGGCCGGCGGCCTGTTCGTGATCGGCACCGAGCGCCACGAGAGCCGGCGCATCGACAACCAGCTGCGCGGCCGCTCGGGCCGCCAGGGCGACCCCGGCGCGTCGAAGTTCTTCCTGTCGCTGGAAGACGACCTGATGCGCATCTTCGGCAACAACAAGGTGCTCGACTGGGTCCAGAAGAAGGGTATGGCCGACGACGAGGCGCTGACCCATCGCTGGCTCAACAAGGCACTGGAGACCGCGCAGGGCAAGGTCGAGGCGCGCAACTTCGAGATCCGCAAGAACCTGCTGCGCTTCGACGACGTGATGAACGCCCAGCGCCAGGAGATCTACAAGGAGCGCCTCGAGCTGATGGCGACCGAGGACGTCTCCGACACCGTGGCCGGCATGCGCCGCGACGTCGTGGAGGCGATGGTCAAGCGCACCATCCCCGAGGACGTCTATGCCGAGCAGTGGAAGGTCGCGGAGCTCAAGGACGACGTGAAGCGCGTCTTCGGCCTCGACCTGCCGATCGACGCGTGGGCCAAGGAAGAGGGCATCGCCGACGAGGAGATCAAGGCGCGCCTCGAGGACGCCACCGAGCGCATGTTCGCCCAGAAGGCCGCCCAGTATGGCCCCGAGGTCTGGCGCCAGGTCGAGAAGAGCGTACTGATGCAGCTCTTCGACCAGAGCTGGAAGGAGCACCTGCTCCACCTCGACCATCTGCGCCAGGGCATCGGCCTCAGGGCCTACGGCCAGAAGGACCCGCTGAACGAATACAAGCGCGAGGCCTTCAACCTGTTCGAGACGCTGCTCACCAACCTGCGCGAGCAGGTGGTGACCCTGCTGGCCGGGCTGCAGATCCGCATGGAGCCGCCGCCGCTGCCCGAGATGCCGACCAACATGCACGAGGTCCACGAGGACCCGCGGCAGGCCGCCGCGATGAGCGGCGACCCTGCCTTCGATCCGGCCGACCCGGACGGCGGCGGCGTGGCGACGCTGCACCGGCCGCGCCCGGCGGCCAAGGGCCCGGTAGATCCCAACGACCCCTCGACCTGGGGCAAGGTCGCGCGCAACGCCGCCTGCCCCTGCGGCTCGGGCAAGAAGTACAAGCACTGCCACGGCCGTTTCGCCTGACCCGCGCCGGGTCATGGAAGCACGACTGAAGCAGCGCCACGTCGTCGAACTTCAGGCCCGAGCGGACGCCGCTATCAGGCGCTACAACCGCACGACCTGGATCCGCTTCACCATCACCTTCCTGCCCGTGCCGCTGATCGTCGTGATCCTGCGGCTACAGGTGGACGCCTGGGTCTACTACCTCTACGGCGCGGCCATCGTGGCGTTGACGCTGTCGATGTACCTGCTCGACGGCGCCGCGCGCGACCGACGCGATGCGGCGATCCACGCCGCCGAGCAGGCGCGGCTGGCCGCCGCGTCTCAGGACTGAGCGCATTCGAGCCAGAATCCCGGACCAGCGTACCACACCCTGTCACCGACATCCGCCGCCGGCTCACCGCGATGCAACGCCCGGATTGGCACGAGGCGTGGCTGCACGTTCTGCAGCGCCGCCTGTAGCCGCTCGGCCGCCGAATCGTCGCGGCCACCGACACAGGGAAAGATGCCGACGCCACCGATCGAACGGGCACTGAATGCCTCGCCCTGCCGCTCGGCGCGCAGGATGAAGCCCCACCAGTTGGCACCGGTGAGCGGCATCATCAGCCGGCCACCCTCGGTGAGCCGATCGAGCCACAGCGGCGCCGGATGCGTCGAGCCGGCGAAGGCGACAATGGCGTCGACTGCGCCGGGATCGTGCGCGCGGCCATCGCCGGCGACGACCTCGACCTGTGGCCAGGCGGCGAGATTGGCCTTCGCGCGCGAAGCCAGATCGGCATCGTACTCGACCGCCACGACCTTCCCTTCGCGGCCGACGATCTCAGCCAGGATGGCGCTGTAGTAGCCGGTGCCGGCGCCGACCTGCAGCACGCGCTCGCCGCGCCGCAGATCGAGATGATCGAAATTGTGCGCCCAGAAGCTCGGCATACCGTTGTTCAGCTTGCGCTCCAGATCGATGGCCACGAGCACGTCGTGATAGAGCCAGTGCGGTTCGGAGTCGGGCGTGGTGAACGTGTCGTCCGGACGAGTATCTGGCCGAACGACCCAGGGGCCCGACCCAAGGAAGCGCTCGCGCGGGACGGCGGCGTAGGCATCGACGACGCTCATGTTGCGCCGCACCGGCGCGCGCAATCGCAGATCCTCCGCGTACCAGCGGCGAATCGCGGCTGAAGGGTCGTCCATCGGGCCTCCTCGTCTGTACAGGGAGTGCGCACAGCCCGTGCCGGCGCGGACGGTCGAAAAATATTCCGCGATCCTGTCCGCGCCGACCCTCGCCGAGCGCATACTGGTCAAGACATGGAACGCGCCGAACGCAATCGCCCGCGCTTCATCCCGGCCGGCACAGCGGATGCCGCTGCCGGCGATGTCGGCCGCGCCTTGCGCGCCCTGTCCGACACCGACCTGGTGCGCCTGAAGGCGTTGGCGCGGCTGTGGAGTCGCGGCCTGCCCGGTGGTCTCGGCTGGGTCGATGTGCTGAACGAGGCCGTCGTGCGCAGCCTCGATGGCTCGCGCCGCTGGCCCCCTGATGTGCCGCTGCTGGCCTTCCTGTCGGGCGTCATGCGCAGCATCCGCGACGAGCACTGGCGCCGGGCACGTCGCGATCACGCCCTGCTGGTCGCGACGCCCGATCAGAGTTGGTCGGTCGCCGCGACCGATGATCCCGAACGCGTGCTGGCCGCCGCTCAGGCGCTGGGCGCGATCACCAGCCTGTTCGCCGACGATCCGGCGGCCCTGAAGATCCTCGCCGGCCTGGCCGAAGGCATGACCGCGACCGATATCCGCCTGCACTACGACATGTCCGAGCGCGACTACGACACCACTCGCAAACGCATGCGCCGCACCCTGCTGCGCCGCGGCCTGGCCTAGGGACTCGCCATGAGGCACTGGCAGCCCGACATCGATCTCGACCGCCTGCTCGCCGCGTTGGGCGAGGAGATCATCGACACCTCGGACGAGGATATCCGCACGCTCTGCGGCCAGGCCGGCGCGCCGACATCAGGCGTAGCGCGTGATATGCGCGCGCGGATCGCAGCGGTCGCCGACAGCGAGACGGAGACGGCGCCAGCCATCGCCGACATTATCCTTCAGCGCGAACTGTCGGTCCGTTCACACTAACTTCGCGCCTTCAGCAGCACACCCGGATTCATCACACCCTTCGGATCGACCGCGTTCTTCGCGCCCTGCAACGCGGCGGCGAAGAGTTCGGGTCGCTGCTTCTCGTACCAGGGCATGTGGTCGCGGCCCACCGCGTGGTGATGGGTGATCGTGCCCTTGAGCTGGCTCAACACATCGGCGCAGGCGCGCTTGATCGCCCACCATTGCTGCTCCATGCCGCCCTTCTTGCCCTTGCCGTAGAAGCTGAAATACGGCGCCGGCCCGTCGGGATAGACATGGGTGAAGCGGCAGGAGGCGCTGGCGCCCGGCCCGCATTCGCGCTTCAGCACGTCGTGCAGCGTGTCCATCACCTTCTGGTGGAAATCGCCGAAGCGGTCCCAGGTCGTCGAGGTCTCGAACGTGTCGTAGAGCACGTTGAGCGGCGTCATGATCTCGCGGAAGAACGGCGCGCGGATGAAGGCGTTGCGCCAGGCGCCCGAGCTGCCTTCGCGATGACCGCCTTTCGATTCGAGCTGACTCATATCAGGCTGGCCGCGATGGTCGCGCGCGCATTCCAGCGCGCGCTTCATCCACGGCCCGACATCGTGGTCGGCTGACTCGAAAGCCAGCACCATGATGTCGACGCTGCCGTCGCCCGCGCCGGTGGCCTGGGCCTCGACGCGATCGAGCAGGCGCACGTTCGAGGGATAGAGTCCGGCCTGGCCGATGGCGCGCACCGCGCCCCAGGCGTCCTCGAACTTGCTGAACGCCACAGAGGTGCCGGCGCGGAAGCGCGGGCGGTCCTGCAGGCGCATCCACGCTTCGGTGATGATGCCCAACGAGCCTTCCGAGCCGATGACGATGCGGTCGGGGCTGGGGCCGGCGCCCGACCCCGGCAGGCGGAAGCTTTCCCACGCGCCTTTGGGCGTGATCATTCGCGCGCTTTCGACGAAGTCATCGATATGGGTGTAGAGCGTGGCGAAGTGGCCGCCGGAGCGTGTCGCGATCCAGCCGCCGAGCGTCGAGTATTCGAAGCTCTGTGGGAAATGCCGGAGCGTCACGTCGTGCGGCTTGAGCTGCGCCTCCAGATGCGGGCCCAGCACGCCGCCCTGGATACGCGCGGCGCGACTCTTGCGATCGACCTCCAGCACCTTGTCGAGACGCTGCAGGTTGACCGACACCACGCCCTTGAAGGCGCCGCCGACCACCGGCTCGATGCCGCCGACGACGGAGGAACCGGCACCGAACGGGATCACCGCGATGTCGTTGCCGCTGGCCCAGTCGAGCAGCGCCGCGACATCGGCTTCGTCTCGTGGATAGGCCACGACATCGGGCGGGTTGGGCACGCGGCGCTCGAAGATGCGCACCGCGTCGATGAACGACTTGCCGTAGGCGTGCACCAGCCGGTCGATGCGCTCGGTCGAGCAGATCGCGGCGAGGCTGGCCGGCGGTCGCACGCGCGGTGCCCGCAACTCATATTCCTCCTCGCGCGGCGGCGTGTCGTTGAAGTCGGAGACGCCGTAACGCTTGGCCGCGTTGGCGTGGACATAGGCGCGCTCCTCCGGCGTGGCGCCCTCGCCCTCGAAGCCCCAGCCCCAGAACTTCATGCGGCGCGGCAGGAAACCCGACATGCGTACCCTCCGATTCTCGTTGGTCCGATCTTGCCCACGCGCACGCCGCGAAGGCAATCTGCGCGGCCATGACCGACACCCCCGCCCGATACGTCACGCCCGAGCCGTTCACGATCGACGTGCCCGAGCGCGCGCTGGCCGATCTCGACGAACGCCTGCGCAAATGGCGACGCCCAGTCTTTGTCGCCGGCGGCGCGTGGGACTACGGCACCGAGGAGCGCTTCCTCAAGGACCTCGTCGACTATTGGCAGCACGGCTATGACTGGCGGCGCTGCGAGGCGAAGATCAACGCCTTCCCCAATTACCTGGTCGATATCGGCGATCAGCGCCTGCATTTCATCCGTGAGCCCGGCACGCCGGTCGAGGACGCGCCGGCGCCGCTGCCGCTGATCCTCACCCATGGCTGGCCCGGCTCGATCGTCGAGTTCCTCGACATCATCGACAGGCTCGCCCATCCGGAGCGCCATGGCGGCGACGCGCTCGATTCCTTCGATGTCATCGTGCCGTCACTGCCCGGCTATGGCTGGTCCGGCCCGCCGATGCGCGATAGCGGCGCCGGCCCGATCGGGCCGCGGGCCATCGGCCGGCTGTGGCACCGCCTGCTCACCGAGTCGCTGAACTACACGCGGCCCTACGTGGCGCAGGGCGGCGACTGGGGCGCGGCGGTCTCGACCTGGCTGGCGCATGACCATCCCGTGGTCGAGACGGAGGGCGTGAAGACCGGCTGCCAGGCGCTGCACCTCAACATGATGGTGTTCCGTCCAGGCATCGACGAGACGACGACGCTCTCGCCGGAAGAGATCGCCTGGATGAACATCGTGCGCGCCGGACGCGATGCGAAGACCGCATACCAGCGCATCCAAGACACCAAGCCGCAGTCGCTGGGCGTGGCGCTCACCGACTCGCCGGTCGGGCTGGCGGCGTGGATCGTCGAGAAGTTCCAGGGCTGGAGCGATTGCGGTGGCGACCCGCGCACGCGCTTCTCGTGGGACACGCTGATCGACAACATCATGGTCTATTGGCTCAACGCCAACATGGCGAGCGCCGCCTGGCTCTATCGCGGCGTGCGCGAGGAAGGCGCGCGGCTGGCCAAGGGCGAGACGGTGAAGACGCCGACGGCGTTCATGGCCTTCCCCGCCGATCTCGCGCCGCCGCCACCGCGCGCCTGGGTCGAGCGCGCCTATGGTGACCTGAGGCGCTACAGCGCCATGCCCAGCGGCGGCCATTTCGCGGCGCTGGAGGAACCCGATCTGCTGGTCGAGGACATCCGCGCCTTCTGCCGCCCGTTCCGCTTCGGCGCGGCCAACGATTGACGATGGACGTGGCCATCCGCGCCGCGCGGCGACACGAACTGCGCGCGCTGCAGGATATCGAGAACGTCGCCGACGAGATCTTCCGCCGTGTCGGCATGCCGTGGGTGATGTCGATGACGCCGGCCGATCTCGATCTGCTGGAGCGGGCACGACGCGTCGGCCAGCTGTGGGTCGCGGCCAACGCAGCCAATCGCCCGATCGGCTTCGCGCTGCTGCGCACGCTCGACGGCCTGGCCTGGCTGCATCAGCTCTCGGTGTTGCCGCGCCACAGCGGCCGTGGCATCGGTGGCGCGTTGCTGGAGCGGGTTTGCGCCAAGGCGCGGCAGGAGGGACACGACAGCGTCTTCCTGTCGACCTATCTCGGCGTGCCATGGAACGCGCCGTTCTACATCAGGCGTGGCTTCACGGTGGTGCCGCTGGCGCGGTACTCGGCAGCGATGCGACGCGAGCGAGTGCACGAGCGCCAGCTCGGCCATCCGCTCTGGCGGCGCTGCATCATGCGGCGGGGCCTGGGTTCTTGTCCCATCCCGTAGGCCGACCTGTATAGTGCCGCGGACCTCCAGAGGATTTCGCCGCATGACGGGTGGCCGGCCGCCGAAGATCGCCAAGCTCGACGTCGTCGAGCTGTTTCCCACGCCGCTTTGGATCATCGACCTGGCGCCGGAGGAACACGTGCCGCTCAACACCGCGCTGCGCGCCGAGATCGAGCGCATGCTGACGCCCCGGCCGAAGATCCAGAAGGGCGCCAACTGGCAGACCGACCAGAACCTGCACACGCTTCAGGCCTTCCAGCCGATCTGCGACATCGGCCACATGGCGGCCAAGGGCGCCATGCGCTGGCTGGGGTTGGAAGACCACAAGCTGGTGATCACCGGCTGCTGGGCCAACATCAACCCGCCGGGCTCGCATCACCCGAGGCACACGCACCCCAACAATTATCTCAGCGCGACCTATTACGTGCAGGCCGGGCCGGACACCGCCGAGATCGTGTTTTCCGATCCCCGGCCGCAATCCTTCGTCATCATGCCCAAGCCCAAGCAATTCACCGAACGCACCGCCAACAGCCGCTCGGTGCCGGCGCGCGACGGACGCATGGTGATCTTCCCCTCGTGGCTGCACCACCACGTGGTCAGCAATCAGAGCGAGGCCGAACGCATCAGCCTGGCGTTCAACTTCATGATCCCGCAATACACCGAGACGCTCGCCGCGCCGATGTGGCAGGGCAATGTGAGGAGCAAGTCTTAAGGGCGATCAGGCGACCAAGGCTCAGCATTCAAGCCGAAGCCGCACACTGGAGACGTTGAGCCGTTCGTCAGAGATTGGCCCGAGGCGAACGCGCCGCAAGGTGTGGCTGATCTATCGGCGCACCAGTTTCGCCGGCCGGCGCGTCGCCGTTCGCCGCGCCTGGCCGCGTTTTAGCTCCGACGGCCACGAAATCGGGAATGCTTCACGCGTGTACTCCGCCAACATCGCGCAGAAGGCCGTTGCGTAGGCAGGCAGGGGCCGCCGCTTGTCCCAGAAGATGGCCAAGGGCTCGCGCAGCGGTTTGCCCCGATAAGTCACTCGGACGATCCGCAGTGAATACCGGTCGATTCGTACCGCGGAAGGAACGATCGCCACGCCGTGTCCCATCTCGGCCATCGCCAGCAGCGTATGCGGCGTCCGGCTCTCGAAAACGATATTCGCTTCGATGCCGGCCAGACGGCAGGTGGCGTCAAAGGTACGACGGGATACGAAGCTTGTGTCCAGCATGAGTAGCGGATGGGCCGCGAGGCGGGCGATCTCGACGGTTCCGCTCTTACCGAGCACCAGCGGCATGTGGAAAGCGGCCAGTAGCTCCACAGCCTCGAGGGGATAGTTGGCGAAGCGAGGATCGTCGAGCGCAACCGCGCGCAGCAGATTCTGGCCAAAGTGAATCTCGCCGCGTTCGAGCATTCCCAGCGTGTCGGACCATCCGATTGCCTCGGTCAGCTTCACTTCCACTTTGGGGAAACGGGCGGCGAACTGATGCAGAAAGTCGGAAAGGACGCCTTCAATGAACTGTGGCGAAGCGGCCACCTTGAGCACACCCGTACCACCGAGGCGCAGCTGCTGGGCGCGCTCGCCGACAGCGCTCGCGTAGCTCAAAAGGCCACGGCAATCGCTGAGCAGTTGTTCGCCCGCACCAGTGAGCAGCAGGCGGCGGCCAACGCGATCGAAGAGCTTCAGCCCGAATTCCTGCTCAAGTTTGCTGATCTGTCTCGACAGAGCCGGCTGGGCGACCCGCAGGCGTAGCGCGGCACTCGAGACGGTACCGAGCTCCGCAACAGTGACGAAGGTTCGCGCGTGCCGCAGGTCCATGGTTTCTCATTATGCCATTTCGGCATGATCCAGCAGAGAATTTATGTATTGGACGCTCATCGCCGCCAGCGCTCATCTGGGCGAGGACGGAGCGGCCTCGGTTGAGGTTGCCCTCGATCGGAGGACTCCGTAATGTCGAAGCACGCGATACTCCTGTTCGCCCTGGCTCTTGCCACAACGACGACCCACGCCGGCGCCGAGACTTGGCCGGCGCGACCGGTGAAAGCCATCGTGCCATTTGCCCCCGGTAGCGTCGCCGATGTCGTCCCACGCATCGTGTTCGAGCAGCTCTCCACGCAGCTTGGTCAACCAATCATTGTCGAGAATCGCGGCGGCGCAGGCGGAACGATCGGTGCTCAGCACGTCGCCAAATCACAGCCGAATGGCTATACCCTGCTCGTCAACTCGTCGGCCCATACGATCGGGCCGGCGCTCTATGCCAGCCTCGGCTATGACCCGGCGCGGGATTTCGCCGCCGTGATCCCGCTCGGCGTCACGCCCAACGTGCTCGTTGTTCCCTCGTCGAGGAACTTCAGATCCGTCAGCGATCTCGTTGCCGCCGCAAGATCACAGCCGGGAAAACTGGCGTACGGGTCCGCAGGGGTCGGCACCGCCACGCACCTCAGCGCCGAACGCTTCCTGATGAGCGCCGCTGCACAGGCCCTGCACGTCCCCTTCAAGGGCGGCCCCGAGATCGTGGCTGAGCTGCTGGCAGGCCGTATCGACTTCTTTTTCGGACCCATCGGAATCTTGAGGCCGCACATCGTCAGCGGAAAGCTCAGCGCGCTGGCGGTGAATACGGCAAGACGATCCGCCCTGCTGCCCGATGTGCCGACCCTGAGTCAGGCGGGAGTCGCGAACGCCGAGTACCCATTCTGGATCGGCGTGCTGGCTCCGGCCGGAACGCCCCGGGAAATCGTCGACAAGCTACATCGCGAGACACTTGTCGCGCTTCAAGCGCCCGCCGTGCGGGAAAAGCTGGGGGCACTCGGCGTGGATCCGATGCCGATGGCGCCCGGCGAATTCGATGCGCTGATCCAAGGCGAGATCGCCCTCAACATGGCATTGGCAAAGGCTGCCGGCATCGCGGCGCAGTGAGTTTCCTGAGCGCGGTTCACGTCAGGATTTCTTGATGAAGTCGGTCACCGGCGTCTCGTCCACGTTCGCCGCGGCCAGCGCTGCGGGCTACGAGCTGCAAATGGGTCGTTGGAGCCGGCGTCTCGCCGTCGAGTTCCTCGACTTCGTTGGCACCGTCGATGGCGAGCGCGTGCTGGATGTCGGCTGCGGCACCGGCAGTCTTGCATCAGCGATCGCGAACCGGACACGCAGGTCACAGATACATGGCCTTGACCTGGCCACCCCATACATCGAGCACGCAGCGGCGACCCATCGCGATCCCAGGCTTCGGTTCAGTGTGGGCGATGCACGTGCCCTGGCCTTTCCCGACCATGCTTTTGATCGCGTGCTCTCCCTGCTCGCCCTGCATTTCGTGGCAATGCCACTTGATGCTATCGCGGAGATGCGCCGCGTCGCCCGACCTGGAGCGGTGGTCGGCGCCGCGGTGTGGGATTTGCGCGGCGGTATGGTCGCGGGCAGGCTGTTTTTCGATACGGCTGCCGCCCTCGATCCTGAGGCCAACGCTCATCGGGCTCGGAATTTCACGCGACCACTGACGCGGCCAGGCGAGCTCGCAATGGCATGGCGCTCCGTAGGTCTGCTCGATGTGATCGAGACGACACTAGCGATTCGCATGGAGTACGCGGGCTTCGACGACTACTGGGCCCCATATGACGGGCTCGATGGCCCGGCCGCGGGGCATGTCGCAGCGCTCACCCCGGAAAAGCGCATGGTCCTCAAGGATGCGGTCCGCCGCGCCTACCTCGACGGAGAGCGAGACGGACCGCGCTCATTCGTAGCGGTCGCCTGGGCCGCGAAGGGGCAAGTTCCTGCCTAGACTTCCGCTCCCGAGGCGATCTGTTCCGCGTCGTGACGGCTCGACGCTGTCAGTGTCCGGAGGCGGGCTGAAAATCACTCCGCGAAGTGCGGGCTCTGCTTGAGCGTCGAGTAGGCCTGGTTGATCTGCTTGATGCGCTCCTCGGCCTCGCGATCGCCGCCGGTGGCGTCGGGGTGGTAACGCTTGGCCAGCTCCTTGTAGCGCGCCTTCACGCCCTGCCGGGTCTGCGGCCAGGTCAGGTCGAGGATGCTGAGCGCCTGCTGCTCGGCGACCGGCAGGTCGTTGGGCTGCGCCTGCGGCCGGCGCTGGCGGGCGCGGGCACCCGCATCGGCCAGGATGTCGTAGGGATCGAGCAGCAGCTCGAGCGGATCGGAGGCCATTTTCGCCCGCGCCTGGCCGCTCATCTTCCAGGTCGGCCGTCGCCAGGTCTGGTCGGCGCGGATCTGGCGCTCGATCTCCTCCTCCGACATGCCGGCGTAAAAGTCCCACTTGGCGTTGTATTCGCGCACATGCTCGAGGCAGAACCACCGGTACTGGCTGAGGTTTTCGCGCGAGCGCGGGGCGCGGAACTCGCCGGCCTCGGCGCAGCCGGGATGCTCGCAGACGCGCAGATTGGCGGAGGGAGACTCCGTCGTACGAACCGATTTGCGCGAGCTTCGGACCATCCTACATTTATGAGCGTGCCGACGGCACGCCTCAAGGAAGTTTCGTTCTTGACTTGGAGCCAAGCATGAGCGCGATCGCCGCCGCCATCGACCGCAAGCTGAGCGCCGCGCTGGCGCCCTCACGTCTGGTCATCACCGACGATTCCGCCAAGCATGCCGGCCACGCCGGCGCGCGCGAGGGCGGCGAGAGCCATTTCACCGTCGACATCGTGTCGGCCGCCTTCGCGGGCAAGAGCCGCGTGGCGCGGCAGCGCATGGTCTACGGCCTGCTCAAGGAGGAGTTCGACGCCGGCCTGCACGCGCTGGCGCTGATCACCCGCGCGCCCGACGAGGCCGGTTGAGGCCTTACTCGCGCAGCGCGACGATGCCGGCGACCACGACCAGCGCGGCGCCGGCGACCGTCCACATATCGGGAAGCTGGCCGAAGATCAGCCAGCCCCAGCCGATGGCGAAGACCAGGTTGAGATAGCCGAAGGGCTGCAGGGTCGCCGCCGGCGCCAGCCGGAAGGCGAACGCGTAGAGCACGTGGCCCATGGTGCCGCAGACGGCCAGGCCGGCCAGCATCAGCCAGCCCGTCGCGTCCGGCCAGGTCCAGAAGAATGGCCCGACGACGCTGAGCGCCGCCGCGCCGGCCGCCGCCGTCCACAGCGCGGTGGTCGCGGGCGGATCGTGGCGGCCGACAATGCGCAGCAGTATCTGGTACAGCGCCCACAACGCCGCGCCGATCAGCACCAGCGCGTAGCCGAGGTTGAACTCGCGCAGGCCCGGCCGCACCACGACCAGCACGCCGATGAAGCCAAGCCCGACGGCGATCCAGGCGCGGCGCGCCACCGGTTCGCCCAAAGCCGGCGCCGACAGCGCGAGCACGAACAACGGCGAGGCGGCGGCCACCGCCTGCATGTCGGCGAGCTGGATGTAGCGCAGGCTGGCGGCGAACAAACCCGTCTCGACCACCAGCACCAGGGCCCGCACGACCTGCAGCCCGGGCCGCGCCGAGCGCCAGGCGCCGCGCTCGCCGCGCCGCCACACCGCCAGCGCCATGACGGCGGCGAAGGCGAGGTAGTAGACCCATAGGCGCTGCACCAGCGGCAGCGCCTCCGACATGCTCTTGTTGAGCGCGTCGAACATCGAGAACACCGCCGCGCCGGCGGCGAGGCAGAGGATTCCGGTACGCACCGGGTTTGTCATCGAGGGGGACGCCGACATTGGCGCGCCTTGTATCACGCCGCCCCCTATCACGCCGATTGCGCGCGTGGGCCAGCGGCGCGAGACTTCGCTTTCCGACGACGACGAGGAGGAGGAGCCGGCGATGCAGATCGAGCTGTTGTTTCTGGCGCTGAGCGCCGCGCTCTGCCTGGCGCTCACCCTGCCCTACACCGCGGCCCTGGTGCTGAAGCTCGGGCCGTCGGTCATGGCCGGCAACCGCGAGGATTTTCCGGCGTTGGAGGGCTGGGTCGGCCGCGCCCGGCGCGCGCACGCCAACATGGTCGAGAACCTCGTGCCCTTCGCCGCCCTGATCATCGTCGCCGCGGTCACCAACAAATTCGGCCAGGGCACGGCGATCGGCGCGCAGCTCTTCTTCTGGGGCCGCGTCGCGCATGCCGGAGCCTACATCGCCGGAATCCCCTGGCTGCGCACCGGCGCCTTCCTGATCTCCTATGTCGGCATGATCCTGATCTTCGTCGCGCTGGTGCGATGACGCGCCGGATTGCCAGGCTGGGGCCAGGGGCACACGATGGCGGAACCAGCGATGAAGGAGCGGGAGAGATGTCCACCTTGGCGCGTTGGACGATAGCGGCGCTGGCGGCGGTGATCGCCGTCGTCATCCAGATTTCGCCCGCCGCCGCGCGGGTCGATTGCGGCAATGGCAAGTACTGTCCGCCGGGCAACGCTTGCCTGAAGGGCGATCTGTGCGGCGAGATCGTCGAGGCGCCGCCGGGCAGCTTCCGGACCAAGTCCGGCACATGGTGCGAGCCCGGCTTCCGCGAGCATCAGTACAAGCCGGGCGCCTGCGTGCCGACCTCCTACGCGGACTGTCGCGACGGAACGATCTGCCCACCCGGCAGGCGATGCAACGAGACCGCCAATAGCTGCGACGGTGGCGGCGCGCCGACAGGACCGATGTGCGGCGGCTTCCGCTGCGAGGAAGGCCGCATCTGCAGCAGCGCCGGCCGTTGCATGAACACCACCTACTTCCAGGATTGTGGCGGCGGCTCGATCTGCTCGAAGAACAAGGCCTGCGCCCAGGATGGCGGCTGCGCGATCGTCGGTATCGGGCGCACCCGGCAGATCAGCGCCTCAGACAGCGACAAGAAGCTGAACATCATCCGCCCGCAATGAACAACAGGAGGAAACCATGCGCCGCACCGCAACGGCCATTCTGATTGGAGGCCTGCTGGCCGTCGCACCGCTGATGCGGGCCGGCGCCGAGACGCTGCTGCCGATCGCCGCGAAGCCGGAAGACGTCGGCCTGTCGAGCGAGCAGCTCGCGCGGCTCGAAGCGGCGACGCGCGCCAACATGGATGCCGGGCTGGTGTCGGGCGCGATCATGGTCGTGGTCAAGGACGGCAAGATCGGCTGGCAACGCGTGATGGGCCAGCGCGACAAGGCGAAGGACCTGCCGATGCAGCCGGACTCGCTGTTCCGCATCTACTCCATGACCAAGCCGATCGTCAGCGTCGCCATCATGATGCTGGTCGAGCAGGGCCGTATGCAGATAGACGATCCGGTGTCGCGCTACCTGCCGGAGTTCGCCGACATGAAGGTCGGCGTCGAGAAGAAGGACGCCGACGGCAAGGCGACGCTGGATCTGGTGGCGCCGACGCGCGCCATGACCATCCAGGACCTGCTGCGCCACACCTCGGGCCTGATCTACGGCACCCGCGGCGAGTCGCTGGTCAACAAGGCCTACCTCGAGGCGCGCATCGGCGAGCGCACGGCGAACAACGAGGAGTTCTCCCGCAGGGCCGCGAAGATGCCGTTGCGCTTCTCGCCGGGCACGCGCTGGGAGTACGGCGTCTCGACCGACATCCTCGGCCGCGTGATCGAGGTGGTGACGAAGAAAACCCTGGGCGAGGCGCTGGACGAGATGGTGCTGCGACCGCTGGGCATGGTCGATACCGCCTTCGTGCTGCCGCCGGAAAAGCTCGGCCGGGCCGCCCAGCCTTCCATCAGCCACAAGGACCGGCCGATGACGCCACGCTTCGACGTCGGCGTGAAGGCGGCGTTCGAATCGGGCGGCGGCGGTCTGGTCGGCTCGACCGACGACTATCTGCGCTTCATGCTGATGCTGGCCAATGGCGGCACGTTCAACGGCAAGCGCCTGCTGGGCGCGCAGACCGTGGCCTTCATGACCGCCGACCACACCGGCGCCGCGCCGGGCCGACCGCCGGGACTGGGCTTCGGCCTGGGCTTCGAGGTGCGCAAGAGCACCGGCATGGCGGCGCTGCCCGGCTCCGAGGGCGAGTATGGCTGGGCCGGCAACGCCGGCACGCTGTTCTGGATCGATCCCCAGCGCAAGCTGATGGCGCTCTACATGGTGCAGGTCAACGATTACGACCGCATGTTCCTGCGCAACCAGTTCCGCACCATGGTGCAGTCGGCGATCGTCAAATGACCGACTCGATCATGTACCACGCGGGCAACCGCGCCCTTCAGGACCGCTTCGACAGCCGGCGCATCGCCGACCGCCTCGAGGAGAAGCTGACGCGCGTGGCGTTCAGCGAGTCGGACCGCGCCTTCATCGGCGAGTCGATCTACTTCTTCCTCGCCACCGCCGACGCCGAGGGCCGGCCGGACTGCTCCTTCAAGGGCGGCCCGCCGGGCTTCGTGCGCATCACCGCCGACGACGAGCTGGCCTTTCCCGATTACGACGGCAACGGCCAGTTCAAGAGCCTGGGCAACCTGCTGGTCAACGCCAGCGTCGGCCTGCTGTTCATCGACCTGCACAACAGGCCGCGCCGGCTGCGCGTCAACGGTACGGCCAGCATCGACCGCGACGATCCGCTGCTCACTGAATGCGTCGGCGCGCAGATGATCGTGCGGGTCAAGGCGCGCGCCATCTTTCCCAACTGCCCGCGTTACATCCCCAAGCTGGCGATGGCGGAGCCGTCGATCTACATCCCGGCCGAAGGTCACGCGCCGGTCGAGCCGGCGTGGAAGGGCTTCGCCGACTTCAAGGACCACGTCCATCCGCGCCACCCGACCGCGGGTGTTCCGCCGGCGGGCAAGAGCGACCCCTGACGCAATCTCTTTGGGAGCGCCGGCGTCTCGCCGGCATCTTTGTGAGCCGGCGGGACGCCGGCGCTCCCAGGAAGATACGCTCAATTGCCCGGCTTGATGCCGGCGTCCTGGATCACCTGCGCCCATTTCGGGATATCGCGCTCGATCTGCGCCTTGGTCTCGGCGCCGGTGCTGCCGACGGGGTCGAGGCCCAGCGCCTGCAGCTTCGCCAGGAGCTCCTTGTCCTCGAGCGCCTTAAGCGAGGCCTCGCGCACGCGGTCGAGGATCGCCTGCGGCGTGCCGGCAGGCGCCAGCAGCGCGAACCACGAAGCCGCCTCGAAGCCGGGATAGCCTTGCTCGGCCACGGTCGGCAGGTCGGGCGCGGCGCCACTGCGCTTGAGCGAGGTTATGGCCAGACCGCGCAGGCGGCCGTCGCGGATCAGCGGGATCGAGGCACCGGCGTTCTGGATCGCCACGGGAACCACGCCGCTCATCGTGTCGGCCATCTGCGCGCCGCGATAGGGCACGTGCTCCATCTTGATGCCGGCGATCCTCGACAGGAGCTCGCCGGCGATGTGCTGCGGCGTGCCGACACCGGGGCTGCCGTAGCTCAGCTTGCCCGGGTTGGCCTTGGCGTGGGCGACCAGCTCGGCCAGCGTCTTCACCGGCAGGTCGTTGTTGACCATGATCACCGAGCCGGTGACCAGGGTCGTCGAGATGTGCGCGAAGTCCTTGACCGGATCGAAGGGCAGCTTCTGCAGGCTGGGCAGGATGGTGATCGCCGCGTTGCCCGACCACATCAGCGTGTAGCCATCGGGCGCCGCCTTGGCGACGCGATCGACGCCGATCGCGCCGGAATTGCCGGCGACGTTCTCGACGATCACCGGCTGGCCCCAGTACTCGTGGAATTTCTGCGCGAAGAGCCGCCCCGAGACATCGGTGGCACTGCCGGCGGTGAAGCCGACCACGAGCTTCACCGGCTTGTCCGGCCACCTGCCCTGCGCCGCCGCGCCGCCCGCGGCCATCGCGCCCAGCGTGGACGCCAAGAGCGTCCGGCGGTGCAGTGTCATGGCGTTTCTCTCCCTGTGTTGTTGGGGAAGAGAGTACGGGCGCTATGCCTCCGGCGGAAGCCCCGCCTTGACCCGCGCCTCGGCCTCGGCGCGGACCTTTTCTCGATCCGCGCCGGTATAGAACAGTGGCGCCCAGCGGCGGATCACCTCGCCGTCCTCGGCCCAGGCGTGGCAGGTGTTCATCACCGACGGCGCGCGGTAGTCCTTGAGCTCGAGCTTGCGCTTGGCTGGCGGGCTCTCGCCGCGCGCCGCCAGCTCCTTGTGCCAGTGCGCGCGGCTGAGCTCCTCGGCCTTGTCCGAGCCGATGGTCTGGTAGGCCGTGGTGCCAACCGGCCCGAGCAGCTCGACGATATGCGTGCAGCCCCTCGTGCCGCCGACGCGTTCGCGCGCCGCCTTGAGGAAGCCACCGGAGATGCGCAGGCCGATCAGCGCCTTGAAGTTGGGCGCGACATCGCCGCAGATCGTGTACGGCGCGTGGTCGGTGCAAGCCTCGACATCGTGGATCACCATCTTGCGGTCGATGGTGAGCCGGATAGACATATTGTGCACGTAGTCGCCCGGCTTCAGCGTGCCGCGCCATTCGTTGTCCTGCTCGTAGGTCTTGGCGTCGGTGATCGTGCCTTCGATGTCGAACAGGCCGTCGTCGCGGAAATAGCCGGTGCAGGTGACGCGACGCGTATGCAGGTGCTGGCGCGCGACGGGCGCGGACAAGGGCATGATGGGCTCGTCTGGTGGTTCCCGGGGATGCGGCGGCGACTATACCGGCGAGGGCGGCGCGGGCAACGCCGGCGTCACCTTAAGCCTCGCGATGCGGTTGCCCTCACGGCCCAGCACCTCGAAGCGGAAGCCGTGGAAGGCGAAGGTCTGGCCGACCTCTGGGATGCGGCGTGCCTCGTGCAGGACGATGCCGGCGATGGTGGTGGCGACGTCCTCGGGCAGGCGCCAGCCGAACTCGCGGTTGAGGTCGCGCACCGGCACCGAGCCCAGGCAGATGAAGCCACCGTCGCCCAGCGTCTCGACGCCGGCGACCCGCACGTCGGTCTCGTCGTCGATCTCGCCGACGATCTCCTCGATGATGTCCTCGAGCGTCACCACACCGCGCAGCGCGCCGTACTCGTCGACGACGACGGCGAAATGCTCGCGGCGCTGCTTGAAGGCCTGCAGCTGGTCGAGCAGCGAGATGGTCTCGAGGATGAACCACGGCGCGGTGACGAAGCCTTGCAGGCCCAGCGTGTCGAGCGGCCCCTGGTGGCGGTGCACGGCGCGGAACAGCGCCTTGGCGTGCACCACGCCGACGATGTTCTCGGGCTGGCCGCGATAGAGCGGGATGCGCGTGTGCGGGCTGGCCAGCACCTTCTCGACCAGCTTGGCCACCGGCTGCGCCGCGTCGAGCGCCTCGACGTCGCCGCGCGGTGTCATCACCGAGGCCACGGTCAGGGCGGCGAGGTCGAGCACCGAACGCAGCATCTTCTTCTCGTCGGGCGCGTCCTTCGCGTCGCCGGCCTCGTCGTGCAGGTCGATCGCGCCGCGCAGCAGCTGCTCGCGCGCCACCGCGTCGTGATCGGGCCGCAGGCGCGGATCGGGCAGGCGCAGCAGCCGGCGCACCAGCCGCGCGCCGCCCTCCATGATCGGCCCGAGGAGCGCGGCGGTGAGCTTGAGCGCCGGCGCCAGCACGAGCGCCACGCGATCGGGACCGAGCTGGGTCAGGCTGCGCGGCAGGATCTCGCCGAACAGCAGGACCAGGCCGAAGGCCAGCGCCGCGCCGTAGAACACGCCGTAAGCGCCGTACATCGACGCCAACAGCGCCGTGGTCAATGCCGCGACCGCGACGTTGACCGCCATGTTGCCCAGCCGCAGCGCGGCGATCACGTCGTCGCGGCGGTCGATCAGCGCGCCGACCAGCCGCGCGCGGCGATTGCCCAGTTGCGCGAGGCGATGCATGCGCGGCCGCGCCGCGTGCGTCAGCGCCGCGCGCCCAGCGGAGAAAAAGGCCGACACGCCGACGCCGGCCGCCACCAGCGGCACGACCACCTCGGGCATCAGCAATCTCTCAATCACGATGTCGTCCTGAGCGCAGCGAAGGACCTCGCGGTATCGCGGTCACTCTTCCACGCCGTGTCTGTCAGCGCCACCGCCAGGTCCTTCGCTGCGCTCAGGACGACATGGAGGTTACGCCGCCAGCGCGCGCCGCATGGTGTCGAGCGCGGCCGCGCCCTCGACGCCGCGGCGCACGAAGGACTGGCCGACTCCGCGCGCCAGGATGAAGGTGAGCTTGCCGTCGCGGTTCTTCTTGTCGGTGCGCATGTGGTCGACCAGTCGCGCGGCGTCCCAGCCGCGCGCGTTGCTGCCGGGGATGGTCAGCGGCGAGACCGGCAGGCCGACCGCCTCGAGATGCGCGCGCACGCGGCGGGCATCGGACGCCGGACACAGGCCGAGCGCCGCCGACATGTCGAAGGCCAGCACCATGCCGATGGCCACCGCCTCGCCGTGCAGCAGCTCGCCGCCGTAGCCGACTTCCTTCTCCAGCGCGTGGCCGAAGGTGTGGCCGAGATTGAGCAGGTCGCGCACGCCGGCCTGCTCGCGCTCGTCCTCAGCCACGATGCGCGCCTTGCTCAGGCAGCTGCGCGCGATCGCCTCGCCGCGCGCCTGCGCATCGCCGTCGATCACGGCTTGGCCGTTGGCTTCAAGCCAGGCGAAGAACGGCTCGTCGTCGATCAGCCCGTACTTGGCGATCTCGGCGTAGCCGGCGAGCAGCTCGCGGCGCGGCAGCGTGTCGAGCACGCCGGTATCGGCCAGCACCAGGCGCGGCTGGTAGAACGTGCCGACTAGGTTCTTGCCATGGCGCGTGTTGATCGCCGTCTTGCCGCCGACCGAGCTGTCGACCTGCGCCAGCAATGTCGTGGGGATCTGGATGAAGTCGACGCCGCGCAGCAGCACCGAGGCGGCGAAGCCGCAGAGATCGCCGACCACACCGCCGCCCAGCGCGATCAGCACCGTGTCGCGGTCGGGCCGCTGGTCGAGCAGCCGCTCCATCAGCCGGCCGAACTCGGCGAAATCCTTGCTCGCCTCGCCCGCCGGCACGACCACGGACGGCGCGTCGATGCCGGCGGCCTTCAACGCCCGGGTCAGCGCGTCGAGATGCAGCCGCGCCACCGCGTCGTCGGTGACGACGATCGCGCGGCGCTTGGGAATGTGCGGCGCGCAATGCTCGCCGGCGCGCGCGATCAGGTCGGCGCCGATCAGGATGTCGTAGGCGCGATCGCCCAGCGCCACCTTCACGCGGCGCGGTTGTCCGCTCACGTCGCGTCTCCCGTCGCCACGCCGAGATGGCGCATCAGCGCCGTGTGCACATCCTCGGCGGTGCGGTCGGCCGGCGCGTCACGGCTGTCGACCACGATGTCGGCCTCGGCATAGATCGGATAGCGCACCGCCATGAGCCGCTCCAGCGTGCCGCGCGGATCGCCGTTCTTCAGCAGCGGCCGGTTGGAGCGACGCGCCACGCGTTCCAGCAGCACCCCTAGCTCGGCGCGCAGCCAGATGGTCGTGGCCTTCTCGCGCATGACGGCGCGGGTCTGCGGGTCCATGAACGCGCCGCCGCCGGTCGCCAGCACGTGCGGCGGCCCGTCGAGCAGGCGCTGGATCACGCGCCGCTCGCCGGCGCGGAACTCCGCCTCACCAAAGCGCTCGAAGAATTCCTCGATGGTGCAGCCGGCCGCCGCCTCGATCTCGATGTCGGCGTCGACGAAGGGCAGACCCAGCCGCTGGGCCAGGCGCTTGCCGATAGCGCTCTTGCCCGCGCCCATCAGCCCGACCAGGGCGATGGTGCGGACGATGGCGGGGTCGGGGGCGGGCTCGGGCGTTGCGGGGCTCGGTTCGTCCACGATTTCGGCCGATTCTGCGATGATTCTCAACATGTTGCGCGCATACGCGCGTTGCCTGTCGAAGGTCCGGGGAGTAGTGTCGTCTCTATATCGCCGCTTGGCCGTGATCGCACAAGCGGTGCCGTGAGGGTCGCCCCATGCCGGCGCGCCCCGGTTCACCCCCTCTCTTCACCCGCGAGCACGGACAGAATGGCGAGATTGGGCTTCGGTACGATCATCATCGGCTTTCTTCTGGTGCTGGCGCTGGCCGGCTTCGTGATGCTGGCGATCATCGATGTGCCGCCGCCGACCCGTAGCATCGAGATCCAGATCCCTCATGACCGCTTCTCGCGCTAGCGCCTTTCTCGCGACGTTGGTCGGCGGCGTGTTGTCCTGGGGCGCCACGCAGGCGCAGATGGATCCGCCGCTGAAGATGGTGCCCCCCACGCCGCAGGCCAATCCGCTCGATCGGATCGGCCTCCTCGACACGCGCAGCGCCGGCATCCCGGGCTGGGCGTGGTACGGCACGTCGATGGCCGAGGCTCGCGCCCTGGTGCTCGACCTGCCTTCGGCGCCACAATCGCGCATCCTGCGCGACCTGCAGTTCCGCCTACTCACCGCCGGGGCGCTGCCGCCCCGGCCCGACGGCGCGGCGCCCATCCTGTTCACCTTGCGCGTCGAGAAGCTGGCGGCGATGGGCGAGGCCGAGAACGCCAACGAGTTGCTGCGTCTGGGCGGCGGCGGCGAAGGGCCGATCACGTCGCAATTGGTGACCGAAGCGCTGATGCGCGCGCGTCAACGCGACAGCGCCTGCGCGCGCGTGAAGGACACGGGCGGCAATCTCGACCAGACGTGGTGGCGTCAGGCGGCGATCGTCTGCGATCTGCACGCGCGCCAGAACGACGCGGCGCGCGCCAAGCTCGATGCGCTGAGCGACCAGGGTGATGCCACGTTCATGGCGCTGGCAGGTCGGATCCTGGGCGGCGGCCCCGTGCCGCCGATGGGCCCGACCGAGGATGGCCTTATCCTGGCGCTGTTCGACATCGCCGGCCTGTCGACGCCAACGACGGATGCCGATTCACCCGGCGTGTTGCGCGCGGCCATCGAGAACAAGGCCATCCCCCTGGCGCGTCGCGTCGAGATCGCCGAGCGCGCCGAACGTGCCGGCGTGGTCGAACCGGACCGGCTCGCCCAGTTCTATGGCGAGCTCTCGCGCGGCCTGAAGGAGGCGGCGGCGACATCGCCGACGGCCTGGCGCGCGGTGGTCTTCGCGCAGGCGCAGGGCGCAACGAGCAACGAGCAGCGCGTGATCCTCGCGCACCGGCTTTATCAGGTGTCATACGACACCGCGGCCAGCGCCATCCGCGCGCTGTCGTCGGCGATCGCCGCGGCGCGGCCGACGCCCGCGCACGCCGAGTTCGCCACGTCGGGCTTGCGCGCCGCGCTGACCCTGGAGCGGTTCGATCGTGCCGCCGAGTGGTTCGCGGCCGCGCAGAGCGGCGCGGCGGAGCAAGCCACCGATCGCATCGCGCTGCTGGCGCCGCTAGCCGCCATCGCCGGCCTGTCCAACCGTGTGCCGCTCGACGCGGCGTTGTTGGAGCGCCGCGCGGCGCTGTCGCCACGGACCGCGCCGGCTCTGCACGCGGTGCTGTCGGGGATGAACGCGGCACCGCGCGACACCTTGGCGGCGCTCGCGCCGAGTGCCACGCGACGCGCATCCGATCCATCGATCACCGCGCTGCTCGCCGCCGCGGACGGCGAGCGCTTCGCCGAGACGATCTGCCGGGCCGTCGCCCTGGCGGGATCGACGCCGCTCGCCAGCCTGGAACTTGAGAAGGTCACGGCGATCCTGCGCGCCTTCGTACGGATCAAGCGCCCCGATCTGGCGCGCTCTTTCGCGCTCGAGTATGCGCTCGTGATGGAGCTGTAGCGCATGGCCGCCCGTCCGCGCCCCCCCGCCCGCCTGCGCGATCGTCGCGGCCGGCGTCCGCGCGAGGGCCCGCCACGCGATCCGCAGGTCGAGATGTTCATCGAGATGCTGGTCGCCGAGCGCGGCGCGTCGAGGAACACCGAGCAGGCCTATGGCCGCGATCTCGACGACCTCCAGGGCTTCCTCGCGCGGCGCAAGATGCGGCCGCTCGACGCCGACACCGAAGCGCTGCGCGCCTATATCGCCAGCCTGCGCCACGCCGGCATGGGCGCCGGCACGGCGGCGCGGCGGCTCTCGGCGATCCGTCAATTCTATCGTTTCCTGTTGGCCGATGGCCGGCGGCCGGACGATCCCTCGGCGACGCTCGATTCGCCCAAGCTCGGCCGACCGCTGCCCAAGGTGCTGTCGACCGGCGAGGTCGGCGCGCTGATCGAGGCGGCGCACCGGCGCGACGCCACCGAGGGGCTTCGGCTGGCGGCGCTGCTCGAGCTGCTCTACGCCGGCGGCCTGCGCGTGTCGGAGCTGGTGAGCCTGCCGCTGGCCGCCGTCGAGCGCGACCCGCGCGCGCTGATCGTGCGGGGCAAGGGTAACAAGGAGCGCCTGGTGCCGCTGGGCGAGCCGGCGCGCGCGGCGATCTTCGCCTGGCTGGGCGCGCGCGGCGCCACGCTGAAGCCCGACGCCTCCTCGCCCTACCTGTTCCCCTCACGCTCGGCGGAGGGCCACCTGACCCGGCAGCGCTTCGGCCAGCTGCTCAAGGAGCTGGCGCTGGAAGCCAATCTCGATCCGCGCCGCGTATCGCCGCATGTGCTGCGCCACGCCTTCGCCAGCCACCTGCTGGCGCATGGCGCCGACCTGCGCAGCGTGCAGATGATGCTCGGTCACGCCGACATCGCCACCACCCAGATCTACACCCACGTGCTCGACGAGAAGCTCAAGGCGCTGGTGCAGGAGCATCATCCGCTGTCGGGGAACACCTCCGAAAAGGGCGAATAACCGGGAGCGCAGACGCCCCATTGACTCACCCGGCCTTTGTTCATATTGCAATGCACCATCGCACTTGCAGCATGACGGAGACAGAGGATGAGCTTCACGATCGCCGAGCCGGCCCCCTCGCGCCTGAACCGCAGCGAGCTGGCCGTTCCGGGCAGTCGCGTGGAGCTGTTCGAGAAGGCCGCCAAGGGGCCGGTCGATGTGATCTTCCTCGACCTCGAGGACGCCGTGGCGCCCGACGCCAAGGACCAGGCGCGCAAGAACGTCATCCAGGCGCTCAACGAGGTCGACTGGCGCGGCAAGACCATGTCGCTGCGCATCAACGGGCTCGACACCCACTGGATGTACCGCGACGTCATCGACGTGCTGGAGGGTGCGGTCGACAAGCTCGACCTGATCATGATCCCCAAGGCCGGCACCGCCGCCGACATCTATGCGCTCGACATGCTGGTGACCCAGATCGAGACCGCGACCAAGGCCAAGAAGCGCATCGGCTTCGAGATGATCATCGAGACGGCGCTGGGCATGGCCAATGTCGAGGCCATCGCCGGCGCGTCGAAGCGCAACGAATCGCTGCATTTCGGCGTCGCCGATTACGCCGCCTCGACCAAGGCCAAGACCGTGAACATCGGCGGCCCGCACCCGCAATATGGCGTGCTGACCGACAAGGACGCCGAGGGCAAGCGCGACTTCGTCTGGGCCGATCCCTGGCACTACGCGATCTCCCGCATGGTGGTGGCCGCGCGCGCGCATGGGCTCAGGCCCATCGACGGGCCGTTCGGCGATTTCTCCGATCCCGACGGCTTCCGCGCCCAGGCCAACCGGGCGGCGGTGCTGGGCTGCGAAGGCAAATGGGCCATCCACCCCTCGCAGGTGGCGCTGGCCAACGAGGTTTTCGGCCCCTCCCGGGAGGAGGTGGCCAAGGCCAAGCGGATCCTGGACGCCATGGTCGAGGCCCAGGCGGCCGGCAAGGGGGCGGTGGCGTTAGATGGAAAACTGATCGACAATGCCTCGATCAAGCAGGCAGAAGTCCTGCTCGGCATGGCGCGGCGCCTCGGGATTGCGGCCTGAGGCAGCGTCGGGCCATCCCGGGAGTAGAAGCGCCGAATGCCGACCTATCTCGACTTCGAGAAGCCCATCGCTGACCTTGAAGGCAAGATCGCCGAGCTCAGGCACCAGGGCAGCGGCGACTCCGAGGGCATCGACATCGCCGACGAGGTCGCCAAGCTGCAGGCCAAGGTCGACCGGCAGATCCGCACCACCTACACCAAGCTCACCGCCTGGCAGCGCGTGCAGGTCGCGCGCCACCCCGAGCGGCCGCACGCCAAGCACTACATCGCCGGCCTGGTCCAGGAGTTCACGCCGCTGGCCGGCGACCGCGGCTTCGCCGAGGACGCCGCGATCATGGGCGGGCTGGGTCGCATCGCCGGCCGCCCCGCCGTGATCATCGGCCAGGAGAAGGGCGACGACACCGAGAGCCGCGTGAAGCACAATTTCGGCATGGTGAAGCCTGAGGGCTACCGCAAGGCGCAGCGCCTGATGCAGCTCGCCGACCGCTTCGGCTTGCCCGTGGTCACCTTCGTCGACACCGCCGGCGCCTATCCCGGCATCGACGCCGAGGAGCGCGGCCAGGGCGAGGCCATCGCGCGCTCGATCGAGGTCTGCCTCGACCTCAGGGTTCCGCTCGTCAGCCTCGTGATCGGCGAAGGCGGCTCGGGCGGCGCTATCGCCATCGCCGCCGCCAACCGCGTGCTGATGATGGAGCATTCGGTCTACTCGGTGATCACGCCCGAGGGCTGCGCCTCGATCCTCTGGCGCTCGGCCGAGAAGGCGCAGGAAGCCGCCGAAGCGATGCGCATGACGTCCGACGATCTGAAGAAGCTGGCGATCTGCGACGAGATCGTGCCCGAGCCGGTCGGCGGCGCGCATCGCGATCCCGCCGCCGCGGTGAAATCCGCCGGCGAGGCCATCGCCCGCCATCTCGCCGATCTCGAATCGCTCGACGGCGACACCGTACGCCGCGCGCGCCGCGACAAGTTCCTGGCGATGGGTCAGGTCGGCCTGTAGCGCCTAGCGCAGCGAGCTTGAAATCGTCGCCATCCTGTCATTCCGAGCGCAGCGAGGAATCTAGGGAAGATGCCTAGATTCCTCGCTGCGCTCGGAATGACAGGTGCGTCCGACTAACCGCTCGATACGCTAGAATGCCGCCGCGACCACCGTGTCATTGTCCGGCAGCTCGCGCATGATCTTCGAGTCCTTGATCTCTTTGAATTCCCGGCCGCCCGAGACTTCCATGGTGCCGATCACCGCACCCAAGGCGCATTTCGGGCACCGGCATAGTTTGTAGATCAGCCTCGCCTTGGGCTGCTTCTTCTCCAAGGTCCGCGGCTCGGGCGGCCAGGTCACCGCCTGGCGGATCGCCGGCACGTCGCCCGACACGAATTGCTGATGCACGGCGGCGGCCTCCTCGATCGGC
>CAYTFW010000083.1:0-27095 GCA_964437145.1 uncultured Rhizobiaceae bacterium | reverse complement strand
CCTTCCCCCGCTGGCGGGGGAAGGTGGCGCGCAGCGCCGGATGGGGGTGGCTCGTGCGACAACCTCCCACCGCCGTGACTGACCGCGATACCGCCACCCCCATCCGCCCTTCGGGCACCTTCCCCCGCGAGCGGAGGAAGGTAGGAATCGGGACGCGTGAAGCCCAGCTTGCGCGCGATCCATGGCCACACACCGTCGCGGCGGAAGGCGACGATGGCGAGCAGGGCGAGGCCGTAGAAGATCTGCTTCAGCCCCGCGGTCTTCACGCCGAAGATCTCGCCGATCTTCTCGGCGGCGATGGTGAAGACGTCGCCTAGGCTGACCAGTACGGCCGCGCCGACGAAGGGACCGATCAGCGTGCCCAGGCCGCCGATGATCGGCGCCAGGATCACTTCGATCGAGCGGCCCATGGCGAACGCGGTCTCGGGGAAAAGGTTCTTGTAGTAGAACGCCGCCCAGGCGCCGCCGATCGCCGCCATGCCCGAGGAGATCAGCACCGCGATCATCTTGCCGCGGAAGACGTCGACGCCGCTGGCCTGCGCCGCTTCGGGATCCTCGCGGATCGCCAGCCAGTAATAGCCGAGACGGCTGGTCAGCATGAGGCGGCAGGCGATCAGCGCCAACGCCGCCATGGCGAGGATGACGTAGTAGAACATCACCGGCCCGCCGCGCAGGTGCCACAGGCCGGGATCGCCGGAGACCTTGAGGAACAGGCCGGCCGAGCCACCGACCCATTTGAAATGGTCGAACAGGATGCGCGTGAACTCGGCGAAGGCGATGGTCAGCAGCGCGAAGTAGACGCCGGCGAGCGAGAAGCGGAAGCCGAGGAAGCCGACGATGCCGCCTGCCAGCATGGCGACCAGCACGCCGGCGATCATGCCGATCCATGGCGAGATGCCGAAGTGGAAGGCGAGCGCGGCCGCGGTGTAGCCGCCCAGGCCGAGATAGAGCGCGTGGCCCAGCGAGAGCTGGCCGGCGAAGCCCATCATCACGTTCCACGCCTGGCCGATATAGGCGAAGTAGACGACCAGGATCAGAATCGACAGCGGATAGGAGCCGAGGAACGCCGGCGCGGCGAGCAGCAGCGCCGCGAACGCCGCGAGCGCGACCATGCCGCGCGTCGTCATGTCCCCGGTCAGGCGATGCCACAAGGTCATGGGCTGGGGGCGCGCCACTCCAGTGGCGCGTCATGGATCAAGACGCGCCACTGGAGTGGCGCGCCCCGACCGAGTTGGAGGCGCGACTTAACCACGGCGCGCGAACAGGCCCTGCGGCCGCAGCAGTAGCACGAGGATCAGCAGGCCGAAGCTGAAGACGCTCTTCAGTGATGGCTGGATCAACAGGCCGGCGAGCGACTCCGAGACGCCGATCAGCAAGCCGCCGGCCAGCGCGCCCGGCATGCTGCCCAGCCCGCCGACGATGACGATGACGAAGGCCAGCAAGGTGTAATCGATGGCGAGGAAGGGCTGCGCCTGCACGACGAGGATCATCAGCGCGCCGGCGGCGCCGACACAGGCGGCGCCGACGCCGAAGGTCAGCGCGTAGAGCCGTGGCACGTCGAGGCCCACGACCAGCGCGCCGGTGTGGTTGTCGGCGGCGGCGCGGATCGACTTGCCGATGCGCGTGCGGGTGAAGAACAGGAACAGCAGGAAGGCGATCGCCATCGCCGCCAGCGCGGCGTAGACGCGCACGGCGTCGAAGGTGAAGGGCCCGAGCGCGTAGGAATCGAACATGTAGTCGACCTGCACGCCGTAGGTATCGGGCCCGGCGATCAGCAGGCAGAGGTTGACGATGATGATCGACACCGCCAGCAGCAGCATAAACTGCATGTGCTCGGCGACGTTGATGAAGGGGTTGATCAGACCGCGCTGCAGGCCGTAGCCGGCGGCGAACAAGGCGGCGGCGACCAGCGGCACGGCGAGCAGCGGATCGATGCCGGAGCGCTCGAACAGCAGCCAGGCGAGGTACATGCCGACGACCATCATCTCGCCATGCGCGAAGTTCACGACGCGCATGACGCCGAAGATCACCGACAGCCCGAGCGCCATCAGCCCGTACACCATGCCGGTGAGCAGGCCCATGATCGTGGCCTGGACGATGTCGGTCAGCATGGCTTCACTCCCTCTCCCCGCGTGCGGGGAGAGGGTTGGGGTGAGGGGGAGCCTCAGGTTGGGCAGGGTGGTCGTGCGTCACTTGATGCAGCCCCTCACCCCGACCCTCTCCCCGCACGCGGGGAGAGGAAGGAAGAGGTGATCAACCCCGTTCCTTCGCCCGCCAGCCGGGCATCGGGAAGACCGGCTTGGCCACCGCGAAGGCGGCGGGCAGCACGACCGTGGGCTTGTTGTTGAGGTTCTGCACGGCGGCGGCGACGATGCCGGTGTTCTGGCCCTTCTCGTCGAACTTGATCGGGCCGCCGGTCATGACGTGCTCGGCGATGTTGGTCGACTTGATCGCCGCCATCATCTCGGCCGGGCTGCTCGCCTTGGCGCGGCCATAGGCGTCGGCCGCCACCAGCAGGCCCTCGAAGGTGAAGCCGATGTTGATGTCGACCTGGCCATCCTTGAACTTCGCCGCGTAGCGCTTCTCCAGCGACTGGCTCATCGCCGATTTCGGGTTGACCCACGGCACGTTGGAGACGTGGAAGTTGGCGAACTTGCCCATGGTCTTGAGGAAGTCGGGCTCGTAGAGGCCGGGCGCGCCGGGATTGACGATGCCCATCGGCTCGTATTGCTGCTTGACCATCTCCTGGATCAGCAGCTTGGCGTCGTTGAGCCGCGACACCGGCATCACCAGCTCGGCCTTGGTCGCCTTGGCCTTGGCGACCTCGGCCGACAGATCCTTGGCGCGCGGATCGTAGGAGATCGTCTCGACGATTTCGTAGGGCATCTCCAGGCGCTTCGCCAGGCCGGGGATGGCCTTCATCATCGCCTCGCCGAAGGTGTCGTTGACCGACATCAGCACGGCGGTCTTCGGCGTCTTGCCGGTGGCCGCGAAGAGATCCTTCTGCAGCGTGAGCGCGCCGCTCACCAGCATCGGCGCGGTCGGGAAGTTGCGCACCACCCACTTGAAGCCCGACTCGGTGATCTGCGGCGCGGCGGCGATGTTGACGATGAAGGGGATGCCCTTCTGCTCGGCGACCTGGGCGATGGCCATGGTCTGCCCCGAGTCGAAGGCGCCGACCAGCACATGCGCGCCCGCGGCGATCGCCTTCTCGGCCTGGGTACGCGCGGTGTCGGGGTTCGATTCGGTATCGTAGCTGGCGATCTCCAGCTTGGCCGTGACCTTGGAATCGGCCAGCACGTCGGCGGTCACCGCCGTGGCGCGCGCGCAAGCCTGCCCGATCAGCGCCTGCACGCCGGAGGTCGGCAGCAGCAGGCCGACCTTCAGCGGCGCGCCCTGGGCGAAGCCATGGCGCAGCGGCAGCGGCGCGGCGAGGGTGGAGGCGGCGGCGACCGCGGCGAAGCGGCGGCGGCCCAGGGTGAAGCGCTTGGACATGGATTCCCTCCGGATCATTTTGGGGCGCAAACTAATCGGCTCACCGATCAGCGGCAAGGCTTGCGCCTCGTCCGCCGGCACGAGGACAACGTCGTCGGGCTCCTGACCTTGAGCGGGATTCACGGGCCACTGAGCCCGGGCGGCGCAAGATCGCCGGCTGTGCCCACATCGTCTCGTTCCTGCGCGTCGCGGTAGGAGGCAAGCGTCTGCTCCCGGTCAGTACCGCGTGTACGCACGGCGGCTGGCCGGCGGATGCTGGCGGCCATTCAATCACACCGATCGAGATTGTCGTGCAGGCGCGCCTGGAGGGCCTTCACGTCAATTTGACTCACCGAGCCTGAGCCGGCGAGATCCAGCGCGTGCGCCGCCGCCGCGCCGGTGGCGATGCACGGGCCCATCACGCGGACCGAGGACAGCGCCGCCGGATCGCCGTCGATGCAGCGGCCCGCCGCCAGCAGATTGTCGGCGCCTTCCGGCACCAGCGAGCCCAGCGGCACAAAATGCATGTGATCGTCGCCGAATTCCTCCCAGTGGACGTCGTCGGGCCGGTTGTGCAGCTCGATCGGCCACGAGCAGCGGGCGATGGCGTCGTTGTGGCGCACGCCGGTCCGCACTTCCTCGACGGTGAGATGATGGCGGCCCTTGATCCAGCGCGTCATGCGGATGCCGGGCTGGCCGTAGATGCGCACCTGGGCGCGGCCGAAGGCGGCGGCGTATTCGTCCTTCAGGAACCGCAGCAGGCGATCGGCCTGGTCGCGGCCGTCCAAGGTCATGCGCGCGGCGCCCAGCGGATCGAGCGGCGTGGCGATGTGCGTCATGTTCACCAGCGCGCGATCGTCGCCGAAGGTCGCGAACAGGAAGCCGTCGTGGCGCCGCAAGCCGTAGGCCGCCGATTTCGCGATCAGCCGCGCCTTGACCTCGGCGCGGTCGATGGTGGCGAGCGCCATGCGATCGGCGCCTTCGAGCACCATCATGTTGGTGCCCCAGACCGGCGTGTTGGGCTCGCGGCAGGCGAAGCCCGCCGCCCAGGCCAAGGCCGCGTCGCCCGAGGCGTCGATCCAGCCGGCGGCGCGAACCTCGACCGCGCCGTAACGGGTCGCCAGCCGCGCCGAGCGCAGACGGCCGCCGTCGCGCGTGACGTCCTGCAGCAACGCGCCGGTGATCGGCACGATCGTCGGCAACGAGGCTACCTTGCGCTCGATCCAGCGCCCCAGCGCCACCTCGTCGTAGGGCACGATGATGGTGTTGCGCCGGCCGTGGATCGGCTTGAGCGCGCCCTCGGCATCGAGGTCGCGAATGATCTCCTGCGCGATGCCGTGCACCGTCGGGTAGGGCTTCGGGCCGTTGGAATAGAAGCCGCAGAACGTGCCGATCGTCGCCGCCACCGACTGGCCGCCCAAGGTCGGCGCGCCGTCGATCAGCGCCACGCGTCGGCCGAGCCGCGCCGCTTCGACCGCGGCGGAGATGCCGGCGACGCCGGCGCCCAGCACTGCCAGGTCGGCCTCGACGACCACGGGCGCGGGCGAGGTACCGCGACTGACGATGGTGGTGACGAGGTCGATGTCCGGGTTGGCCATTGCCTCAACCTACGCGCCCGGTATGATCAAGTCGCGAATGTCGTGCAATTTTCTCCCCGATCCTGACCTTCCGCGGCGCGTGGATGATCCACGCCCGGACGATGACGCATCTGTCCACAACATTCAGGTGGTGGCCGCGTCTGTATCCACAACATTTGGCGTGTCGCGCATTGTAGGTGGGCGTCCCGTCGTGCAAGACGGCGTCATGGCCCTGAACACCGATCCCCAGATGTTGCGCGACGACAGCACGATCCTGTGGCGTCGCCTGTTTCGTCTGTGGGTGCTGATGAGCGGCATCTGGGCGTTCATGGGCGTCTGGTCGACGGGCTTGGCCTGCTCGCTGGGCGACTGGTCGGCGCATTGGTGCGTGGCGTCTCCGGCTCTGAACTGGGGCGAGGTTGCCTACGAGTTGCTCGGCCTGCCGCTCATCTTCCTGGTGAGCGGCCTGCTGGTGCGGGGCTTGCTGCTGGGCGCCCGCTCGCTCATCGCCAGCGCAGTACGCTCTTCTCGATCGCGCTGAGCAACCAGTTCACCAGCAAGCCGAAGGTCGAGAGGATCGCCACGCCGGCCACCAGGTGGTCGGTCTGCATCAGATTGCCGGTGGCGAGGATGAAGGCGCCGACGCCGTATTCGGCGCCGATCATCTCGGCGGCGACCACGAGTATCAGCGCGATCGAGGCGGTGATGCGGAAGCCGGCGAGGATGCCGGGCATGGCGCCGGGCACCACGACCTTCCAGACGATGTGGCGCGCCGGCAGGCCGAAGCTCTGGGCCATGCGGATCAGGTTGCGCGGCACCTGATCGCAGGCGGCGTAGGCGGCGATCACCGTCGGGAAGAACACACCGAAGGCGATCGTCGCGACCTTCGAGGCTTCGCCGATGCCGAACCACAGGATGAACAGCGGCAGGAGCGCGATCTTGGGAATCGGGAAGAGCGCGGAGACCAGCGGCAGCAGGCCGGCGCGCGCCAGCGAGAAGATGCCCATCGACAGGCCGATGGCCAGCCCGGCCAGGGTGCCCAACGCCCAGCCCAGGCCGATGCGGCGCGCCGACTCCCAGAGATGCTTCTGCAAGGTGCCGCGCTCGATCATCTCGCCGAAGGCGAGGACGACCGATTTTGGGCTGGGCAACGAGTTAGCCGAGATCCAGCCGTAGCTCGAGGCGACATGCCACAGCAGCAGCAGGACGGCGAAGACCAGCCACGGCGCCCAGCGGCGCGGGCGCGCTTCGTATCCGCCGCCGCGGAAGGGCACGCCCTCAGACATGCTGCACCTCGCGCTCGGCCTCGCGCGCCTCCTCGCGGATCAGGCGCCACAGCCGCTCGCGCACCTCGGCGACGATCGAAGCACCGCGCTCGGCCACCGGCGTGTCGATCGCGACGATCTCGCGGATGCGGCCGGGCCGCCGCGATAGGACGACGACACGGTCGGCCAGCCGTGCCGCCTCATCGAGATTGTGCGTGACGTAGAGTCGCGTGCCGCGCTCGCGCGCCCAGATCGAGAGCAGGTCCTCCATCAAGAGCTCGCGCGTCTGCGCGTCGAGCGCCGAGAGCGGCTCGTCGAGCAGCAGCACCGCCGGCCGCACCACCAGCGCGCGGGCGATGCCGACGCGCTGGCGCATGCCGCCGCTCAGCTGCTTGGGCAGGGCCTGCGCGAAGTCACCGAGCCCGGTGAGCGCCAGCGCCTCGTCGACGCGCTCCTGCCGCTGCCGCGCCGAGAGCGGGTGATGCTCCAGCGCCAGCGCGACATTGGCCTGCACCGTGCGCCAAGGCAGCAGCGCGAAATCCTGGAAGACGTAGGTGAAGGGATTGAGCGAGTCCTGGCGCGTCTCGCCCAGCGTCACGACGCGGCCGACGCTCGGCTTGAGCAGCCCGCCGACGATGCCCAGCAGGGTGGACTTGCCGCAGCCCGAAGGCCCGACCAGAACCACGGTCTCGCCCTCGCCGATCGCGAGATCGATGCCGTCGAGGACGAGCAGCCCGTCGTAGCGATGCGTCACGCCCTCGATGCGGATGTCCATGCGCGTGGATGTCGATCAATGCGTGCGGGACGTCGGCGACACGCGCGCGGTCACGCGCAGCCAGTCGAGAGCGCCCGGCGCCGACGTCCAGAGGCTCGCGTTGTGCTCGGCGTAGTTCTGCGCCTCGCTTTGGTCGCCGATGCCCACGAAAGGCGACCGCGACTTCGGAATCGCGGTGATGCCCAGCAGATAGCCGGGAACATGCGCGTTGGCGCGCAGCGCCACATCGAGCTTCCGCCGCGCTTCGTCTCCATCCCCGAGCCGCTGGAACGCCAGCAGCGCCGCCGAGTAGGCCCAGACCGCGCTTTCCTCGTCGTATTGCGCGAGAAGCGCCGTCACGTCGTCGAGCCGGCCCAGCTCCAGAAGGATGGTGACGAGGATGTAGCGAATGCCCTGGTTGTCGTTCGGATTGAGCCGCAGCATGTCGAAAAACTCGTCGGCCGCCACCGCGACGTCGCCGCGCCGCCAGAGAGCCAGGCCAAGCCCTTGGCGCGCCCGCATGTATGGCCGGGTCTCCGCCCATCCCCAGAACTCGCCTTCCATCTCGCGGAACGCCTTCGCCCCCAGCGACCGCTCCCCCGCCTCGATCGCCTTGCGCCACATCTCCAGCTCAGCCGGCGAGCCGGCCTTTTCGAATCCGGCGAGGATTCCGAACGCGTCGGCGCACAGCGGCGAGATTGCGATGGCCTTGAGCGCCTTAGCCTTGCGGACCTTGGAGCTAGCGGCGTCCCAGGCGTCGAAAACCAGGTCCTGCGCCTCATCCAGTAGTTCGAGGTCGCGCTTCGTGGGTGCTTTGGATAACGACTTCTTCTTCGCGGCGGTCAAGCTAGAGGCCTCGAATCTCGCGCTCGGCCTTCATCGCGCGTACGGCCTGGCGCAGTGCGTGGGCGGTGAAGTCGACGTCCTTCTGGTCGTGCGTCGCCGAGACCAGGCCGCCGGTGCCGCCCATGATGTCGACGCCGTAGACCAGCATCGCCATGCGCACCTTGCCGAGATAGGCCGGATCGCGCGCGCCCTTCAGCCCTTTGAAGCCGAGCTTCAGCGGATCGAAGCTCGCCGGGTCGATCGCCACGCCGTTGGGGTTGGAGAAGATCTGGAAGGCCGAAGAGTCGCCGTAGACGCCCCACGGGATACCTTCCTCGACCAGCACCTGGCGCAGCGCGGCGCGCAGGGTCGCGGTGACGGCGTTGGCCTTGGCCGGCGCGTCCTCGCGTTCGAGGATCTCCAGCGCGGCGACGGCGGCGGCGGCGGAGAGCGGGTTGGCGTTGTAGGTGCCGGGATGGGCGATCTTCTCGAGCTTCTTCGACTTGGTGAAGCCGAAGTCGAGCAGATCGAGCACGTCCTTGCGGCCGGCCACCGCGCCGCCGGGCAAGCCGCCGGCGACGATCTTGGCGAGGATGCAGAGATCGGGCGTGATGCCGAAGGCCTTCTGCGCGCCGCCGGTCGACCAGCGGAAGCCGGTGATCACCTCGTCGAAGATCAGCAGCACGCCGGCCTTCCTGGTCGCCTCGCGCAGCGCCTGCAGGAAACCCGGTGGCAACGGCACCTGGCCCCACGACGCGCCCGAGGGCTCGAGCATGACGGCGGCGATATCGTCGCGCTCCTCCAAGAGCTTCACGGTCGGCGCCACGTCTTGCGTCGGCATGACGATCGACTGGTCGATCATGTTGGGCAAGATGCCCACGGGCGTGCCGCCCTCGAAATGCGAGGTACCGCCGGGCACCACGCCGTCGTGCCAGCCGTGGAAATGGCCGGTGAAGCGCACGACTTTGGTCTTGCCAGTGAAAGCGCGCGCCAGGCGCAGCACCATGTGCGAGGCCTCGGTGCCGCTCGAGGTGAAGCGCACCTTCTCGGCGCAGGGGATCAGTCGGCACACCAGCTCGGCCCAGCGCACCTCCAGCTCGTGCGAGGCGCCCAGATGCGTACCCAGCGCCGCCTGCTTCTGGACCGCCTCGACCACCTCGGGCCGCGAATGGCCGAGGATCATCGCGCCATGGCCGCCGAAATAATCGACGTACTCATGACCGTCGGCGCACCACTTGCGGCTGCCTTTGCCATGCGTCGCGTAGAGCGGATAGGGATCGAGATGGCGGCCGTCATGGGTGATGCCACTGGGCAGCTTCTGCGCCGCGCGCTTGAACAGCTTCTCCGAGGTCGGCGTCTTCGCCCGGTAGTCGGCGGCGATGGTCGAGTTGGTCTGGGCTTCGGCGGGCATCGCCATGGCACGGTCTCCTGCAACTACGCGGCGGCGGTACTGTGGACCCGGACCCGCCTTCAAGGGAAGGGGCGAGCGGATGTGGCGCAATGTAGGGCAGGCGACGGCGATCCTGATCATCGTGGCCCTCGTGCCGCTGATTCAGATCCCGCTGCTCGTCATCGCCTACGACTATTTCTGGGGCTCGAAGGCCGAGATCCGGCGCGACCGCCGGGAGCACGCGGAGGACTACGCCGAGGAGAAGCGCCTGGAACAAGCGTTCGTCCAGCGGCCTGTGCTTGGCAACCAGACCTTCGCTCTTGCCGAGATCTATCCCGTCGCAGTCACGCGCGCTTGTGTTTCAACCCACCTCGCTGTCGGCAAAGACCCGGCTTTGGTCCTCGCGCGTCGAGCGCCGCGTCCCTTCTGGTGGTACGACTCAAATACATTGGCGGTCGAGCTGCTCGATGGATCGGCGCGCTCTTTTCGCATCAGCCATCATGGCGCGGTGCTGTTTGGCGATGGCCGCTCGATCCGGTTCTACAGAGATGAGCGGCGCACGCCGCTGGTCTCTCTGTGCTCATCGACCGGCCGCCTGTTCTTTACGCGGCTACGCAGCAGCGAGTCGACGGTCCGCTTCAGCGTGCGGGCCGAGTAGGGACACGCGACAAGAGACCTCATTTTAACAAGAAAACATTGTGATATGATGACGAAATCAGCGTGTGCGAAAGGCGGCCGCCATGGCGATCGCGATGGGTAGCGGGGGCGCGAAGGGCGAGGGGCCATCCTTCGTCGAGTTGTTCACGCCCAAGCTCGTGACGGTGCTGCGCGAAGGCTACGGCCTCGACGCGTTGCGCGCGGATGCGCTCGCCGGGCTGACCGTCGCGATCGTCGCGCTGCCGCTGTCGATGGCCATCGCCATCGCCTCGGGCACGACGCCCGAGCGCGGGATCTACACCGCGATCGTCGGCGGCTTCCTTGTCTCGGCGCTGGGCGGCAGCCGCTTCCAGATCGGCGGGCCGGCGGGCGCCTTCATCGTGCTGGTCGCCGCCACCGTGGCGCGCCACGGCGTCGACGGCCTGATCCTCGCCACGCTGCTCTCCGGCGTGATGCTGCTGGCGATCGGCCTGCTGCGGCTGGGCACCTTCATCAAGTTCATTCCGTATCCCGTGACGGTGGGTTTCACCGCCGGTATCGCGGTGATCATCTTCGCCAGCCAGCTCAAGGACCTCCTCGGGCTGACGTTGTCGGGTCCGGAGCCCGGGCCGTTTCTTGCCAAGCTCGACACGCTGAAGGACGCGTTGCCGACGGTCAACGGCGCGGCGGCCGCGCTGGCGCTCGGCACGATCGCGGTGATCGTGGGTCTGCGCCGCCTGCGGCCGGGCTGGCCCGGCATGCTGCTCGCCGTCGCGTTCGCCTCGCTCGCGGCGAGCTTGCTCGAACTGCCGGTGGAGACCATCGGCACGCGCTTCGGCGACATTCCGCGCAGCCTGCCGGCACCGTCGCTGCCCGAGATCACCTGGGCGAAGATCGAGGCGGTGCTCCCCGACGCGATCGGCTTCGCGCTCTTGGGCGCCATCGAGTCGCTGCTCTCGGCCGTGGTCGCCGACGGCATGACGGGCCGCCGTCATCGCTCCAACTGCGAGCTGGTGGCGCAGGGCGCGGCGAATATCGGCTCGGCGCTGTTCGGCGGCATCTGCGCCACCGGCACCATCGCGCGCACGGCGACCAACGTGCGCGCCGGGGCGCGCGGGCCGGTCGCCGGCATGCTGCACGCGCTCTTCCTGCTGCTCTTCCTTCTGATCGCCGCACCGCTGGCGCGTCACATCCCGCTCGCGGCGCTGGCCGGCGTGCTGGCGGTGGTGGCCTGGGGCATGATCGAGCGGCACGCGGTGATCGCGCTGATGCGCACGTCGTGGGGTGACGCCGTCGTGCTCGCCGCGACCTTCCTGCTGACCGTGCTGCGCGACCTGACCGAGGGCATCGTCGTCGGCTTCACCATCGGCCTGCTGCTGTTCCTCGACCGCATGTCGCAGGCGATCCAGGTGCAGGGCGGCCATGCGCTGGTGGCCGACGATCGCGCCGACGAGTCGGGACGCGTGCCCTACGATCCCGCCACATCGCACGCCACCGATCGCGACACCGTCGTCTATCGCATCTCAGGGGCGTTCTTCTTCGGCTCGGCAGCGATGGTCGACGCCGTGCTCGACCGCATCGGCGATCGTCATCGCACCCTGGTCCTGGATCTCTCAGGCGTGCCGTTCGTTGATTCGACGGCGGCGACGACGATCGCTGGCATCGCCGCAAAGGCGCGTCGCCACGCCGGCCGCGTGGTGCTCACAGGCACGACACGCGACATGCGCCGCACGCTGATCGCCCACGGCGTGCGCCCGCCGCTGGTGCGGTTCAAGGCGTCGGCGGAGGAGCGGCCGATGATCGCTCGTGCGCGCTGAGCTTGATGGCGCCCTTCGGCACCGACGTCGCGACGTACGCGTCGCCCCGCTGCCAGGCGGCGTCGTGTACCACGATAGGCTGCTCGGGCTCTCTGCGTTTGAATTTATTCATGCGCCACGCCCAGCGCTCGCCGCTCCGGCGTCGCTTGGGCACATACTCCGCCCACCACCACTTCCATGTTAGGGACTCATGCATGCGAGCGTTGTGATCCGGCGCCGCGTACCTGTCGCCCCGTCGTCCGAGAATCGTCGCCAGCCTATCGTCATCGAGCAGCAGTCCGGCCCTTTTCGCTTCACCGGCCATCCACTCTAGGGCGATTTTTGCCAGACCGCTCTCGGCTTCGGGATAGCCGCCGCCGACGTCGCTATGCACGCCGGGAAACCAGACCTCCTTGATGTCGCGCCCGGGCGCCTTGGTCAGCAGGTTGGTTCGGAAGAACGCGCGGCGCTCGTCGAGCGCGACGGCATGGCGAGCGATGGCGACATCGGGAATGCCAGCGGTATAGGGCAGCGCCACCGGGCTGGTGAACCAGCCTACAGAACTTACCGTATCGTAGACGCCGAGGAAGTGCGGCTTGCACATCGGGCCGGCCAGCGCGTCCTTGAAGTCCCGCGCGAGCTGGAAGTACTTCGGCTTGCGGGGCGCCTCAAGGCCGCGGATGGCCCAGAGCATGCGAACCAGATAGCGCGTCATCGACTCGTTGCCGCGCATCGTTAATCCGTACATGTGTAGCAGGGACGTCACCGCCCGAACCGTGTAGGCGCCGCGACTGAAGCCGAACAGGAAGAGCCGGTCGCCCGGCTCGTAGTGGTTCATGATGAAGTCGTAGATGTCGCGGATGTCGTTCTTCACGCCATAGCCGAAGGCGCTGCCGATACTGCGTGCGAACCATGCGCCGAGCTTGGACACGAAGCCCGGCGCGGCCATCGTGCCGAGGCCGGGGTGGTAGTAGACCAGCTGGCGCGCCGGGTCCTTGACCATCGCAAAGCTGAGCTTCACGACGTTGGTGCGGTGCTCCTCGAACTCGTTGTTCGTGCCGTCACAGCAGACGACGAGGTTCTTCGGCATGGAGCGGCGCGCTACTCCGCCGCCGGAGCCGCCGCCTTCTTCTTGGCCTCGAACTTTTCCTTCTCCTCGGCCTTCAGCTCCTTCTTCGAGAGCTTGCCGACCGGGGTCTTGGGCAGCTCGTTGCGGACCTCGAAGGCGACCGGGAATTCGTGCTTGCCGATCTTGCCGGTGAGATGCGCCTTGAGCTCGTCGAAGGTCAGGCTCGCGCCGGGCTTCAGCTTGACGAACACCTTCGGCGCCTCGCCGCGATATTCATCGGGGATGCCGATGACGATGCACTCCTCGACCGCGGGATGCTCGTAGGTCGCCTCCTCGATCATGCGCGGATAGACGTTGTAGCCGGAGGAGATGATCAGATCCTTCGAACGGTCGACGAGGAAGAGCCAGCCGTCATCGTCCATGTAGCCCATGTCGCCGGTGCGCAGGCCCTTCCAGTTGCTGCCGGGCGTGGAGAACAGCACCTTGTCGCTCTCGTCCTGCTTCTTCCAGTAGCCCTTCATCACCTGTGGGCCGATGATGCAGACCTCGCCGACATTGTCCTTGCCGGCCGGTAGCACCTTGGTGCCGTCCTCGAGCGAGCGGATCTCGATGATCGTACCGGGCATCGGCACGCCGCACGAGCCGACGCGGCGCACGCTCTTGTCGACCGGGCAGATCGCACCGGTCGGTGAGGTCTCGGTCAGGCCGTAGCCCTCGATCAGGGTCGCGCCGGTGAGCTTCTCGAAGCTCTGCTGCACCTCGACCGGCAGCGGCGCGCCGCCGGACATGCAGATCTTCAGCGACGAGAGGTCGAGCTCCTTCGCCTTGGGATGCTTGTTGATCGCGGTATAGAGCGTGGGCACGCCGGGCAGGAAGGTCGGCTTCTTCTTGCCGAGGTCGTTGACGATCATGTCGACATCGGGCCGCGGATAAAGGATCAGCTGGTTGCCGTTGCGCACCGCGCCCAGCATGATTCCACTGAGCGCGTAGATGTGGAACAGCGGCAGCACGCAAACGATCTTCTCGGTGCCGGGCTTGGTGTAGGGCACGGTCCAGGCCTGGCCCTGGCTCATCGCCGCCATGATGCAGCCATGCGTCAGCATCGCCGCCTTGGGCAGGCCGGTGGTGCCGCCGGTGTATTGCAGCAGCGCGACCTCGTCCCAGAGATTGTCGCCCAGCTTGTGGCTGGTGTACTTGCCGTCGTTGGCCAGCAAATCCTTGAACGACATGTGCTTGTCGTCGCGCGGCCACTTCGAGATATCGGCCTTCTTGGCGATCGGATAGAGCCAGTTCTTCGGCCAGGGCAGGAAGTCGGCGATCGAGCCGACGATCAGCTTCTTCAGCCGCGTCTTGCCCAGCATGCCGGCCATGTTGGGGTAGAGCGCCTTGACGTCGAGCGTGACCAGGAAGTCGGTCTCCGAATCGCCGATCTTGAACTCGAGCTCGCGCGCGGCGTCGAGCGGCGAGTAGTTCACCACGCGGCCGCCGGCCTTGAGCACGCCGAAGAAGGCGATGATGTAATGCGGCGTGTTGGGCAGGTAGAGCCCGACGTGCACGCCCGGCTTCACGCCCAGCTTCTGGAAGCCGGCGGCGGCGCGGTCGGAGAGCTCCTTGTACTCCTTGAAGGTCGTGATCTTGTCGAGGAAGTCGGTCAGCGGCCGGTCACCATACTTGCCGCAGGCTTCCTCGAAAGCCTCGTGCAACGCCTGCTTGGGCACGTCGAGATCCCAGGACACGCCCTGCGGATAGCTCTTCACCCAGGGATAGTTGGCCATTCCCGCCTCCCGATGCCGCCCGCGCAGGCGCGGCCTGTTTCGTTGGGCGAACTATGTGAGGGCCGCATGGTAGGGGTCAAGTGGCCATGGCAAGCTCAAGTCATCAAACGGCGTAGGGTCACTATTCGGGGTCACTATTCGCTTGCGGGTACCCTGCGCGCCAGCGAGACTCCCCTCCTATAAACGGCCGTTCATAGGGCCGATGGGAGGCTATTGATGGCTATGTTGAGACGGTGGTTGGTGGGCGCGTCGTTGCTGGCTGCAATTGCTGCGCCGGCGCAGGCGCAAGAGCAATGGAAAGTCGCGTCGGCGGCGCAGCCTGGCACGGTGCTGATCGGCTTCGTCGACACCTTCGCGGCCAACGCCACCAAGGCGTCGGGCGGCCGCTTCGTCGTCGAGCGCCAGTTCGTCGCCAGCGAGCAGGAGATCGCGACCCAGCTGGTGCGCGGCCGCCTGCAGATGGGCAGTGTTTCCGCCGCCGGCATGTCGGTCCTCATCCCCGAAGGCGCGGTGCTCAACACGCCGTTCCTGTGGGCCAGCAAGGCCGAGCGCGACTTCGTGCTCGACACCGTCGCGATGCCGGTGATCCGCCGCATCTACGAGGAGAAGGGCCTGGTGATCCTGGGCCAGTCCGAGGTCGGCTACAACGGCGTGGTCTGCAAGAGCGCCTGCCCGACGCCGGCCAGCGTCAAGGGCCTGAAGGCCCGCGTGTCGCCCACGCCGGCGTCGAAGATGTTCTGGACGCAGATGGGCGCCAACGGCGTGCAGCTGCCACTGTCGGAGCTGTTCCCGGCGCTGGAGCAGAACCTCGTGGTCGCGTGCGACCTGCCGTTCTCGTACTACATCACGACGCCGGCGGCGACGAGCGCGCCGCACTTCGTCGACACGCAGCATCTGCATCACCCGGCCTTCGCGCTGGTCAACAAGGGCCTGTGGGACAAGCTGCCCAAGGACGTGCAGGAAGGTCTGATGAAGGCGCCGGTGCCGGTCGCCGATACGCGCAAGGCGGTCGACGCCGAGCAGGAGGGGCGCATCGCCGACTTCCGCAAGAAGGGCGGCAGCTTCGTCGAGCTGACCGACGCGCAGCGCGCGGAGTGGCGCAAGCTGGTGGAGCCGGCGCAACTCGAGCTGGTGAAATCGATCGGCGGGCGCGCGATGGAGCTGTTCGAGGCGATCCAGAAGGGCAAGCAGGAGTTCGCGGCCAAGAACAAGAAGAACTGAGCCGATGGGTATGGCGTGGCGGGGCGCCTCCGGCGTCCCGCGTCTGGCGGTGCGCGGCGTTGGGGCGCGCCACAGGGGAGGGGAGTGGTGCAGTCGTTCGTCCATCGCGGCCTGACCTGGCTGTTCCGGGTCGAGGTCGTCATTGCCTGCACGGCCTTCGTGCTGGTCGCGGTCGCGCTCTTCGCCGACGTCATGGGGCGGGAGCTTTTCGGCAACGGGATTTTCGGCGCCCAGCGCTTCGCGGTGTACTGCACCGCGATCGCCGGCCTGCTGGGCTTCACCATCGTCGTCCATAGCGGCGGCCACCTGCGCGTCGGCGCCGTCGACCGCATGTTCCCGGCGGCGTGGCACCCGGTGATGACGCGGATCGGCGACCTGATCTCGGCCGCGATCTGCCTCGGGCTGGCGCTCTATGCGATCGAGTTCGTGCGCAACTCCTACCGGCTGGGCGAGACGGGCATGGCGATCCCGATCAAGCTGTGGCCGATCCAGACCGTGATCCCGTACCTCTTCCTCGCGTCGGCGTTGCGTTACCTCGCCTTCGCGGCCTTCCCCGCCATCCGTCCCGAAGAGAAGGAGGGCGAGTGATGAGCAGCGTCGCCGCCGCCACCCGCTCGACCGGCGCCTGGATCGCCGCGGGCCTTCTCGTCTTCATCGCCATCCTGGGCGTCGCGGGCGCGCTGTCGCACCAGGTCGCGATCTTCTTCTGTCTGGTGCTGGCGCTGCTGTTCCTGCGCCAGCCGGTCGTGCTGCTGCTCGCCGTCGCGACGGCGTTCACCCACGCTTATTTCGCCAAGAACAGCAAGGTCGAGTTCCTGATCCAGGACGTCTGGTTCACGGTCGACCGCGAGGTGCTGCTGTCGATCCCGATGTTCATGCTGGCGGGCGCGCTGATGACCCGCGGATCGATCGCCCAGCGGCTGATCGACGTCATGCTGGCGCTGACCCGGCCGATCCCCGGCGGCATGGGCATCGCCGCCGTGCTGGCCTGCGCGGTGTTCGCGGCGATCTCGGGATCGTCGATCGTCACCATGCTGGCGATCGGATCGATCATGTATCCGGCGCTGCTGCGCGCCGGCTACGACCGCGCCTTCTCGATCGGCTTGATCTGCTCGGCCGGCACGCTGGGCATCATGATCCCGCCGTCGATCCCCATGATCCTGTTCGCGATCATGACCGACGTCTCGATCACGCACCTGTTCGCCGGCGGCATCGGCCCGGGACTGTTCCTCGCGCTGCTGTTCGCGCTCTACTCCTACGGCGCCAACCGTCATCGCGAGGCGCAGCGCTGGGACTTCGCGGAGATCGGCAGCGCGCTCAAGCGCGGCGTGCTGGCGATGTTCCTGCCGGTCCTGCTGCTGGGCGGCATCTACACCGGCTACTTCACGCCGACCGAGTCGGCGGCGCTGTCGCTGGTCTACGCTCTGCTGGTCGAGATCCTCGTGCACCGCGAGCTGAAGCCGCGCGACTACGGCACCGTCGTCTACGAGACCGTGAAGCTGCTGGGCACCTTGCTGCCATTGCTGGCGATCGCCGCCAGCCTCAACACGATCCTCGACTACGAGGGCATCGCCAAGGGCTGGGTGGAGTACGTCAAGGGCACTGTCTCCAGCCCCACGCTGCTGATGATCGGCATCAACGTGCTGCTGCTGATCGTCGGCTGCCTGATGGACGCGGGTTCGGCGATCCTGATCTTCTCGCCGCTGCTGCTGCCGCTGGCGCAGGCCGCCGGCTACGATCCGGTGCATTTCGGCGTGATCATGACCGCCAACCTGGAGATCGGCTACCTCACGCCGCCGGTCGGGCTCAACCTGATCGTGGCCATGGCCGCCTTCCGCGAGAACTTCCTGTTCATCTGCAAGGCGGTGATTCCCTTCCTGGTGATCATGCTGGGCTGGCTGGTGCTGGTCTGCGCCTGGCCGCCGCTCACGATGTACTTCGTCGGCAAGTGAACCGGGCCCGCGCGCCGGCAGGACCATCGCATATGGCGGGATTGACTTGGTTTTACCTTCCCCCGGAGGGGGAAGGTGCCCGAAGGGCGGATGGGGGATGTCGAAGACGGACACCGAGTTCGTTGAAACATCCCCCATCCGTCGCGCTTCGCGCGCCACCTTCCCCCTCCGGGGGAAGGTAGATGCATTTCCATATGCGATAGCCCGGTCCCCGCGCGGGCCAAAAGAAAAGCGGCGCGCCCCTGGGGCGCGCCGCTCGCGTTGGGGGACCAGCGGGCGCGTCAGCGCTTCATCGCCGCGAACTCCTTCTTACCCTTCTGCACGGCGTCGAAGAGCTCCTGCGCGCGGCCGCCCATGCTCTTGACGAGGTCGGGCAGGCCCGGCTCGACCAGCTTGCGCCATTCCGCGCGCTGCGCGTCGGTGAGCTCGTGCACGAAGCCGCCCTTCTTGCGGAACTCCTCGATCTTCACCTTCTCGTCGTCGTCGACCATCTTGCGGAACTTGCTCGGCGGCGGCAGCGCCTTCTCGATCTTGTCGCGCGTCGCCGCCGGCAGCTTGTCCCACATCGCCTTGTTGACGACGATGATGGCGGGGTGGTGCAGGTGTCGCGTGTGCACGTAGTGCGGCGCCGAGGTCGCCGCCGGCGTGGTGATGTAGAACAGGAACGGCAGGTCGGCGCCCGACACCAGGTTCTGCTCCAGGCCCGGCCACGCCTCGGTCAGCGGCATCTGCACGCCGTTGGCGCCCAGCTGCTGCCAGAACATCTTCGACGCCGGCGTCGGCGCCACGCGCACCTTCATGCCCTTGACGCTGGCCGGCGTCAGGCAGGCGGTCTTGCAGATGACGTCGTTCCAGCCGACATCGGCCATCAACAGCAGGTGCACGCCCTTCTCGGCGTAGATGCTGCGCATGACGGGCAGCGCGTACTTGTCGGTGACGTAGATGCGCTCGGCGTCCGACGTCCACAGATAGGGCAGGCTGACGACGATGCCGTCGGGCACGGAGATGGCCGCGCCGCTGGGCGAGCTGCCGCCCATCTGCAGGCGGCCGCGGATCAACTGCTGGAACATCTCCTGCTCGTTGCCGACGAACTGGCGCTCGACCTTGATATGGCCGTCGGCGTTGGCGTTCACGACGCCGATGATCTCCTCGAGAATGTTGAGCAGCACCGAGCCGGGTTGGGCCGCCGAGGCGAGTTTCCAGGGTTCCTGGGCGGCGGCCGGCAGTGCCAGACCAGCCACCACCGCGCCGGTCACGGCGGCACGGCGAAGCAGACGACGCATGGTGGTTTCCTCCTGATGGGGCGGCGCATAATGGCCGCCGCCTGCCGGAAGTATCCGGGTGGTGCTGCGGTGGCGTCAAATGGGAGGTTAGGCGCGTTGCCTGATATTGTTTCTCAATAAACATTGATAAGATAATGATTCAATGAGATAATACCTCCAAACTGAATCCCCTCTACCGCCGCCTCACCGCGGCCAACTAATTCCGCAGGCGCCACCCATGGCCCTCTCTTTCCGATTGCTGTTGGCGACACTCCTGGTGTCGCTGGTTTCTGCGTGCGGCGGCATGTCGGGCGACGAATCCCCGCCCAGCGACAAGGTCGCCGCGACCGCCTGGCGCGAGTGGAAGCGCTACGGCGGCAATATCCTCGATTATGGCGGGCGCCATAGCCGCAATGGTGGCGGCCATGAGACGCGCGAGCCGTTGGCGTCGCGCATCGGCACCTACTGGCGCGCCGCCGGCCATCCCGAGTGGGACGGCCGCACCAACAAACCGTGGTCGGGCGCCTTCGTAGCGTGGGTTGTGAAGGATGCCGGCATCAATGGCCGCGACTTCCGTCCCGGCGGGCGTCATGCCGACTACATGAAGGCGATGCTCGACCTGCAGCTCGACGGCCAGCCGGGCCGCTACGTGGTCAAGGATTGGCGCGATGTCGCACCCAAGAGTGGCGACCTGGTCTGCGCCGGTGCGCGAGCGTCCGGCCATCGTGACGCGCGCGCGCTGCGTGCCGCGGTCGATCGCGAGGTCACGCACTGCGATGTGGTGATCGACAACCGCAACGGTCGCCTGCGCGTTGTCGGCGGCAATGTCAGCGACAGCGTCTCGATGAGCTTCTTCCCCACCGACTCCAGTGGCCGCCTGCAACCCGTGCGCGGCCGCCCCTGGTTCGCCGTCGTCGACAAGCGCGACTGACGTTCACCCCGGCGTCTGCTACGAACCTCCATCGCCCGAGAGAGGCGGAGGAGGGAACGCGGCCATGAAGCTCGATCGTCGTTTGCTGCTGGCGGGCTCGGCGGCGCTGGCGTTCTTGCCGTTGGCCGGGCGGGCGCAAGGCCTGTCGGCGAATCCGATCACCATCGTCGTGCCGTTCACGCCGGGCACCGGTATCGACATCCTGGCGCGCGCCGTCGGCGATCGCCTGCGCGCGCGCTGGAGCCAACCCGTGGTGATCGACAACAAGCCCGGCGCCAGCGGCAATATCGGCGCGCAGGCGGTGGCGCGCGCGGCGGCCGACGGCCACACGCTGCTGATGACCGTCAACGCCTTCGTCATGAACCCGCACCTCTACAAGCAGGTGCCCTACGACCCGGTCGCGAATTTCACGCCCATCGTCGAGGTCGCGACTGGCGATCTGGTGCTGGTGGCGCATCCCTCGTTGAACGTCGCCGACACACGCGCGCTCGTCGAAGCGGCAAAAGCGGCCGATGGCAAGATCGACTACGCCTCGCCGGGCGTCGGCACGCCGCAGCATCTGGCGATGGAGCTGTTCAAGCAGAAGGCCGCGGTATCGTTCAACCACGTGCCCTATCGCGGATCGGCCGGCGCCGTGCAGGACGTCGTCGCGGGCCACGTGAAGGTGATGTTCATGCCGGTGCACACCGCGCTGCCTTTCGCGCGCAACAACCAGATCAAGGTGCTGGCGATCGGCGGCGCCAAGCGCTCGCCGCAGGCGCCCGACGTGCCGACCCTCGCCGAGGCCGGCTTCCCCGGCGCCGAGGTCGATTTGTGGTACGGCCTGCTCGCGCCATCGGGTACGCCGGTGGCCACCGTGGCGAAGCTCAACACTGAAGTGAACGAAATCCTGCGCGAGCCGGCCCTGGTCGAGACGCTTCGGGCGCAGGGCTTGATCGCCGTTGGCGGCACGCCTGCCGATTTCGCCAAGCTGATCGCCGCCGACCTCGCCAAGTGGGGCGCCGTGGTGAAAGCCGCCAACATCAGCGCCGATTGATGCACGACGTCTTGATCGTCGGCGGTGGCATCGCCGGGCTGACCACGGCGCTGACCCTGCACGAAGCCGGCATCGCCTGCCGCGTGTTCGAAGCGGCGCCCTCGATCGAGCCGATCGGCGTCGGCATCAACGTGCTGCCGCATGCGTCGGCGATCCTCGCGCGGCTCGGGCTCGAGCCGGCGCTGTCCGCCGTGGCGGTGCGGACGACGGAGTCGGCATTCTTCAACCGCTTCGGCCAGCTGATCTATCGCGAGACCCTGGGCCGCGCCGCCGGCTACGCGCAGCCGCAATTCTCGATTCATCGCGGTGATCTCCAACGCGTGCTGCACGACGCCGTTCGCGCGCGGATGGGCGACATCGCGCTGGGCCGCCGCTGCGTCGCCGTCGAGGCCGGCGATGCGAAGGTTGTCGCGCGCTTCGACGATGGATCGGCGGCGACCGGATCGCTGGCGATCGCCTGCGACGGCATCCACTCCGTCGTGCGCAAGCAGCTCTATCCGCGCGAGGGCGCGCCGCGTTACGCCGGCGTCAACATGTGGCGCGGCGTCACGCGCTGGCAGCCGTTCCTATCAGGGGCGACCATGGTGCGCGCCGGCTGGCTGGCCTGCGGCAAGATGGTGATCTATCCGATCCGAGAGTCGATCGACGCCGAAGGCCGCCAGCTGGTGAACTGGGTGGCCGAGATCGAGACGCCGGCCGATACCAGCCGCGACTGGAACCGCGGCGGTCGGCTCGAGGATTTCCTCTGGGCCTTCAAGGACTGGCATTTCGACTGGCTCGACGTGCCCGCCTTCCTGCGCGCCTCCGACGTCGTGCTCGAGTTCCCGATGGTCGATCAGGATCCGCTGCCGGCCTGGAGCTTCGGCCGTGTCACCCTGCTGGGCGACGCCGCGCATCCCATGGTGCCGCGCGGCTCGAACGGCGCGGGACAGGCGATCCTCGACGCCGACGTCATCGCACGCTGCCTGAAGCAGAACGACGATCCGGTCGCGGCGCTGAAAGCCTACGAAGCGGCGCGCCTTGGTCCGACGACCGATGTCGTGCTGACCAATCGCAAGAACCCACCCGACGCGATTCTGCGCGAGGTCTTCGTGCGCTCTGGCGACAAGCCCTTCGCGCGCATCGAGGACGTGATCAGCCCGGCCGAGCTCGCCGCGATCTCCGACAGCTACAAGCGCGTGGCGCAGTACGACAAGGCGACGTTGGTGGCACGTTGAAGACTGTCATCCCGAGCGCAGCGAGCGATCTAGGCGCGTTACTAGATCCCTCGCTGCGCTCGGGATGACAGGCTGGGTCTTCAACCCTCGATCAACGTCAGCATCGCGCGGCTGAGCATGCGCGGCGTGGCCTCGTCGTGGATCGAGAAGGGGCCGGGGTTGATCAGGATCATGTTGTTCACGGTGCCCGACAGGATCTGGAAGGCGAAGCGGATGGCCTCCTCGTCGGCGACTCCCGCCGGGCGGCCGAGCAGGGAGAGCGCGATCGGCAGCGCCAGCGAGACGCGCTCGTGGCCCAGCTCGCGCAGCGGCGTCCATGCCGCCGGATCGCTGCCGGCCTGGCGCAGCGAGGCGCGCACCAATCCTTCATAGCGCCGGTTCCAGGTCACCGAGGTGCCCACGATCCACTCGATGAAGCCGGCCAGGCCGCGCGGCCAGGCGACGTCGGCGCGGTAGTCGCGACGCATGGCGCGGCGCGCCTCCTCGACGACGCCCAGCTGCAGGGCGCGGATGTAGGCTTCCTTGCCGTTGAAGCGGGCGTAGAATGAACCGACCGTGATGTTCGTGGCCGCGCACAGATCGGCGATCGACAGGCGGTCGAAATCGCGGTCCTTCAGGAGCGCGAGGCCGGCGCGCATCAGCTCGGCGACCAGGTCGCGGCTGCGCTTCTGCCGCGCCGGGCGCATGCCGGGAATATCGAGCTGGGCGACGAGGGTAGCGTCCATTGACTCGATGTTAAACTAGAATTATGGTTCTTGTTAAGAGCGAAAAAGGGGAGAAACGCCATGCTGCGCAACAGCCGTTTCGATATCCGCCCGACCAATGGGGCGTTGGGCGCGGAGATCCTCGGCGTCGATCTCGCGCAGCCGCTGGACGAGGGCGGCGTGGCGGAAATCCGCCAGGCGCTCTCCGACCACGGCGTTGTCTTCTTCCGCGAGCAGAAGCTTACGCCCGAGCAGCACATCGCCTTCGCCGAGCGCATGGGGCCGATCAACGTCAACCGCTTCTTCCGTCACGTCGAGGGCTACCCGAAGATCGCCGAGGTGCGCAAAGAGCCGGAGCAGAAGGCCAATATCGGCGGCGGCTGGCATACCGATCACAGCTACGACCAGATCCCGGCGCTGGGCTCGATCCTGCTGGCGCGCGAGGTGCCGCCGCGCGGCGGCGACACGATGTTCGCCTGCATGGCGCAGGCCTACGACGCGCTGTCGGATGGGCTGAAGGCGACGCTCGAGGGCATGCGCGCGGTCCATTCCAGCCGCCACGTCTTCGGCGCCACGGCCAATTACCTGCAGACCGACATCAAGGGCCGGCTCGGCAACACCGAGGCGGCGACCCAGGATGCGGTGCATCCCGTCGTCGTGCGGCACCCCGAGTCGGGCCGCAAGGTGCTCTATGTGAATTCGTCCTTCACCGTGCGCTTCGACGGCTGGACGGCGCAGGAAAGCGCGCCGCTGCTGAGGTATCTCTACGAGCACGCGGCGCGGCCGGAGTTCACCACGCGTTTCGTTTGGCGCGAGGGCTCGATCGCCTTCTGGGATAATCGTGCGACCTGGCACTACGCGCTCAACGACTATCAGGGTGAGCGCCGTCTGATGCACCGCATCACCATCGAGGGCGTGCCGCTCTCGGCGTAGTGTGACGGCGGCGTCATTATCCGCTGGCCTTCATCGCCGAGTCGGGCGACAGTCGCGCTAACCAAGGAAGCGGCCACCGCACGGAACGGCGGCGCATGGGGAGGCGAAGACGACCGCGTTCAATGGCGGACGTCGCCACGCATGCCTGTCGCCCGCGCCGGACGAGTCGATCCGGTTGAGACGGCCCGTCCCGGTGGACGGTGCCACGTGAGAGGGAGGCTAGACGGAATGCGCGACCTGATGAAATTGCCCGCGGCGATCGCGGTGGCGGCGAGCTTTGTGGCGTCTGGCGCCGCGCTGGCGCAGCAGAAGCCGGCGGAGTTCCGCTACACCACGGGCGCGCCGCCCAACACGCCCTGGGTGATGCAGCTCGAGCGCTTCGTCAAGGATCTCGACGAGGAGAGCAAGGGCGCGATGAAGATCATCCCCTTCATCAACGCCCAGCTCGGCAACGAGCAGGACACGATGCAGCAGACCGCGCGCGGACGCATCGACAGCGGCGGCTTCTCCGTCGCGGCCGCGGCGGCGCTGGTGCCCGAGCTGTCGCTGACCAGCCTGCCGTTCTACTTCAGCAGCGCCAAGCAGCAGGACTGCGTCTACGACAGCCATCTGGTGAACTACACCAAGAACGCGCTGGCCCAGAAAGGCGTCGTGTTCCTCGGCTGGACCCATGTCGGCTCGGGCAACATCGTCGGCAAGAAAGCCTTCAAGTCACCGGCCGATGTGAAAGGGCTGAAGGCGCGCTCGGCGCCGACCAAGACGGCGGCGGCGTTCTGGGTGGCGCTGGGCGCCAATCCGAATCCGCTGGGCATCACCGAGTGGTCGTCGGCGCACCAGACCGGCCTGGTCGACGTGTCCGATGCGCCGGTGACGTATTACGTGCCGTCGGGCCTGGGCAAGATCGCCCCGGTCTACACGCGCACCAACCACGTCGATTCCGGCGGCGTCGTCGTCATGGCCAAGGCCATCTACGACAAGATGAGCGCCGATCAGCGCAACGCGCTGCATCGCTCGGTGGACAAGCGCCCGGCCTCGCAGCTGCGCGCCGAGATCCGCGGCTTCGAGGAGAAGATCCTCGAACTGCACGTCAAGAACGGCGGCACGATCGTCTCGCTGACGCCGGCGGAGCGCGCGGTGTGGCAGAAGGCGCTCGAATCGGCCTGGCCGGAGATCGTCAAGACCGTCGGCGGCAACGCCGATACCTTCTTCAAGCTGATGGAAGACGCCAAGAAGAAGTGCGGCGCCTGAGCCGTGCCAACGGGCCCTTTCTCCCCGCATGCGCGGGGAGGAAGGGCGGGGCACGCCGGTAGTAGTTCACACCTCACGGATCACCATGAGCCCTTCCCAACCGGGCGACGTTGAAGCGTCGCGGCCCGACGCGCCGGCCTCCGTGCGCCGCGTCATCGACACCTGGCACAAGGTCGAATGCTGGGTGGCGGTGGCCTGCTTCGCCTTCATCGCGCTGATCATGATCGTCGACGTGTTCGGCCGCGAGGTCCTGGGGCCGACGCTGGCTGCGCTCGGCCTCGACATCGGGCCGACCGGCATCTTCGCCGCCCAGCGCTTCGCCATGATCGCGCTGATCATTGGCAGCTTCATGGGCGTCGGTATCGCCACCGCCACCGCCAGCCATCTGGTGCCGCGCGTGGGCTTCGGCTGGGTGCCCAAGGCGTGGGGCCCGACGATGGATCGGCTCGCCGACGTGCTGACCGGCCTGTTCCTGCTCGGCTTCGTCTGGTTCGGCGTCGTGTTCGTGCAGTCCACCGCGGCCACCCAGCTGCGCATGCCGGTGCTCGATTGGCTGATCTGGCCGATCCAGACCGCGATCCCGCTCGGCTTCCTGTCCGCCGCCTTGCGCTACTTCGTCTTCGCCATCTGGCCCGGTGTGCGGCCACGTCCGCCGGAGTTCCAGGAATGAGCGGCATTATCCTCGCGGCGCTGATCGTCCTGCTGCTCGTCCTGCGCCAGCCGCTGATCGTGATCCTCCTGGGGGTCGCGGCCTATGTGCACATGGTCTGGGGCCGCGGCCAGCTCGACTACATCGTCGAGGACATGTGGGTCGGCATCGACAAGGAGCTGATCCTGTCGATCCCGCTGTTCATCCTGTGCGGCAACGTCATGACGCGCGGCTCGATCGCCCAGCGTCTGGTCAACATGCTGCAGGAGCTGACGCGGCCGATACCCGGCGGCATGGCGGTGGCCTGCGTCCTGTCGTGCTCGGTGTTCGCCGCGATCTCGGGCTCCTCGATCGTCACCATGCTGGCGGTCGGCTCGGTGATGTACCCGGCGATGCGCCAGGCCGGCTACGACAACAAGTTCACGCTGGGCGCGATCATGTCGGGTGGCACGCTGGGCATCATCATCCCGCCCTCGATCCCGATGATCATCTACGGGCTGGTGACCGAGACCTCGATCACCGACCTGTTCGCCGCCGGCTTCGGCCCCGGCTTGCTGCTGACCATCGCCTTGTCGACCTATGCCGTGTGGTTCAACCGGCATATCCCGACGCAGCGTTTCTCCGGCGCGGACTTCGCCGTGGCGTGCAAGCGCGGCATCTGGGCGTTCCTGATGCCGGTGATCCTGCTGGGCGGCATCTATTCGGGCTGGTTCACCGCCACCGAGGCCGCCGCCGTGGCGCTGGCCTACGCCATGGTGGTCGAGGTCTTCATCCACAAGGAACTGAAGCTGCGCGACTTCTACCAGGTCGTGCTCGACGCCTCGAAGCTCGGCGGCTCGCTGTTTCCCGTGCTCGCCGTGGCGCTCAGCCTCAACATCATCCTGATCGAGCACCAGGTGCCGCAGTCCATGGTCGGCATGGTCCAGGGGTACATCTCGAACCCCTGGGTCTTCATGCTGGTGGTCAACGTCCTGCTGCTGATCGTCGGCTGCCTGATGACGACGGGCGAGGCGATCCTGGTGCTGGCCCCGCTATTGGCGCCGCTCGCCGCCGCCTATGGCTACGACAAGGTCGTCTTCGGCCTGATCATGATCCTGAACCTGGAGATCGGCTATCTCACGCCGCCGGTGGGGCTCAACCTCATCGTCGCCATGAGCGCCTTCAAGCAGAATTTCGGCCTGCTGTGCCGCGCCGCGCTGCCGTTCATCGCGATCATGCTGGCCTGCCTGATCATCGTGATCTGGCAGCCCTGGATCGCGATGTACCTGGTGACCGGGAAGTTCTGAACTCGGTGTCATCCCGAGCGGAGCGAGGGATCCAGGGCCGCCCTGGATCCCCCTGAGTTCACAAACGAAGTGCAACACCAGATTAAGGTGTTGCC